>JAZUEG010000246.1:0-8608 GCA_045640025.1 Bacteroidales bacterium | reverse complement strand
TCCACTATTCAGTACTCGACGGATGGTGGGTTGAGGGTTACCGTCCAGACGGCGGTTGGTGTCTCCCACAGGAGCGCGCTTACCAGGATCAGGGCTACCAGAACCAGCTCGACGCTGCTACTATCTATCGTACAATCATCGAGGATATCTGTCCTAAGTTCTACACACGCAATGCCAAGGGCGTTCCTGAGCAGTGGGTATCTGTAATCAAGAACTCTATCGGACACATCGCTCCTAACTTCACAATGAAGCGTCAGCTCGATGACTACTACGATCGTTACTACAACAAGTTGGCCGTTAACGGTGCATCTGTAGTTGCCGACAACTACAAGAACGCCCGTGAGCTCGCATCTTGGAAGTACAAGGTAGTTCAGAACTGGGAGAACATCAAGGTAGAGAAGGTTAACTTCCACGAGATCGTTAAGGATTCGCTCTACATGGGTGAGGAATACTTCGGTGAGGTAGTTCTCGACCTCGGTGGCCTCGATGCCAAGGAGATTGGCGTAGAGATGGTAATGACAGAGGTAGCCAACGGCTCTTCTAAGCTCCTCTCAGCTACTCCATTGAAGCTCCAGAAGACAGAGGGCAGATTCGCTCACTACTCTATCGAGCTCCGTCCTGTAAAGCCAGGCAACTTCAACTACGGCTTCCGTCTCTTCCCACAGAACGACAAGCTCGTTCACAGAACAGACTTCGCTTTGGTTAAGTGGTTGTAGTCAAGCATTTTTGATTGTCGATTTTTGATTTTCAAATCAGAGATTGATGATTGAGATATAATATAAAAGGCTGCTCTCCAAGTGGAGGGCAGCCTTTTTTTTGTTGTGATTTTCTCGTTTTATAATGAGCACATCGCCTTCTCTATTATCTCCCTGTGGTCGAAGGCCAGTTGCATATTGCAAAGCTCGGCTATATCGTACCACTTGCACATTATGGCGTCGCTGTCGGCGATGGGTTTGGCATCAGTCTTCAGCTCTACCAAGTACGCCACCGAGACAATCCAGCCACGGGGATCGCGGTTGTTGCCCGATGACACCTTTATAAGTTGCAAGTCGGAAGCTGACAGCGAGATTCCGGTCTCCTCGCGGAGCTCACGGATGGCGCAGTTCTCGATGGTGTCGTCGTTGGGAGTGTAGAAACCGCCGGGCAGTGCCAGACAGTTTGCGAACGGGTGGTTGCCTCGGGTGATGAGGAGGATGCGTTTCTTGTCGGCGGAAATCACCACAAGGTCGGCGGCCACCGATGGAGCATCATATTGCTTGCGGTTGTAGGTCTCCAGATAAATGCTCTCGCCCTTCTCGGGATTCAGGATGCGCGCCGCCATCTGAAACATCTCCTCCTTGCTTCTCTGGCTGTAGAAAAACGGAATTATTCCGTAAAGGTGGTGGCTTCCGTATTCCGTAAGCATGAAAGTGTCGTCATCTACGAAGTGCATCAGCGAATTGTCCTCCAGATACTTGATCTCGTTGGCGAAAACCTCCCTGAAGTCCTCGCCGAACCTATCCCTGTACGATTTCATCGAGATGAATCCGAAATAGAACATCACCGATAGAGCCTTTGCCCTCACCTCGGCCAGAGGCATATCGGCTATGTCGTTTATAGGCAATTCGTTGCGCTCGATGGCGGCAAAATATCTGTCCATCTTGTGATTGTCGCAGCCCAGGTTGTAGGCCAGATAATTGCCCACAAACGATTGGGCGCCCAAACCCATTCCAATGTACGATGTGGCGTTTACAACCCTGGTAGTCAGGTAGTCAGAGGTTCCAAGGTCGCCCTCCACACGGCTGAATGTGTTCTTGCCCACGTTGGCCATGTATCCGGCCTCGCGGAGCAGTCGGTAGGCTATCTCGTATTGGCGGTTGGCCTTGAAGAGGCTCACACCCTGCGATTCCTTCTCCAGCTTGGTGCCCTTGTAGCGGTTGCGGTAGAGGGTTATGTATTCCGGATCCATTGCTATGGTGTATTTCACGGTGTTGGCGAAATCCTCGTCGCTCTGGTTCAGGAATCCGTACATCAGGTCTATGTTCAGCCTCTTGTAGCCGGCCAGGCGTATGTTCCTGACGGCCTGCTCGTAAATGGACTTGCCGCCCTCTCTGCCCAGCGATTCCAGCAGTGTGGCTGATACTGTCTGGAAACCCATGCTGATTCTGTCGTAGCCCAGATTGCGCACCATCTTGAGCTTTTCCAGCTCCTTGGATGCTATCACGGGTGTGGTCTCGATGCTCCAGCTCACTCCAGGCGCGAAGTTGAATTTCCTGATGCTTTCTGATATGCGCTTCAGGTTGTATTCAGTCAGGTACATTGGAGTGCCGCCTCCGAGGTCGTAGCCCACTATCGGCGTTTCGCCCACAATCTTGCGGTACATCTCCATCTCTCGGAGCAGATAGTCCACATACTTGTCCTGATGCACTTCGTTGGGGTCATTCATCACCACATACTCGCAAAACTTGCATCTAGCCTTGCAGTAGGGTATATGTACGTAGAGGTTCAGGTTTTTCTGTGCCCTGATGTTGCCCTCCACCAGAGTCCTTATCGCGGCCACATCGTGCAGCTCGTATTCGGCCAGAGAGTTCACCCTAAGGGGATAAGCGGTGTTGGTGTAGTGGTGGAACTTGATTCCCATATCGAAAATCTCGTCTAATGTGTAGTTTCTCATAGTTTGTCGTTTTTTAATAAATATGTATATAATACGCAAATATAAAACAAATATTGTGAACCACCAAAAGAATTTTGAGATTTTTATTCCCCGCAAACCTTGTCGGCATAATTGTTCAGAAAACAACATAGAGGCAAGGGCAGACTCAATAAATCGTCGTTTTGCTGAATATTATTCAGGCTGAGACGCACCCGCAATTTTGGGGAATATTTCTCTTTGTAAACAGACAGGCTTTTGCCACTTATTCTTGTATCCGATTTCACCTCTATTGGAATTATCAGTTCCTTGCGCTGATACAGGAAATCAACTTCAGCCTTGTTGTCGTTCGACCAATAGTACTTGTCGTCATTGCTTTGGTTGATAAGTGATTGCAACACGGCATTTTCTGCTAGAGCACCCTTGAATTCCACAAAGTTCAGGTTGCCGTTCATCACCACCTCGGCACTAAGGTTGGCAAGTCGCCTCAACAGTCCACAATCAAGCGCATATACTTTGAAACAAGACAAATCACTGTATGCGCTTAATGGAAGTTTTGGAGAACTTACATTGAAAACCTGATAAATAAGTCCTGCGTCTTTCAGCCACAAAAGGGCGTCCTCGTATTCACGTGCTCTTGCGCCTGTTTTTACTACTTTGTAGAGGAATTTCTTGTTCTCTTTTGCCAGTTGACTTGGCAGGCTATTCCAGATGTATTTGATGCGATTTACCTCGTTGGATGTACAGTATTTGGCAAAATCTATCTCGTATAGATTGAGAATGTTTTTGAGAATCTCATCAATCTGCTCATAACTTTTGCCTTCCAAAAGTGCCTTGGCGGCTTCAGGCATTCCTCCGCATACCAAATACCTTCGGTATTCCAATATTAGTTTGTTGAGAATGATTTCAGGCAGTTTTTCAGCATCTGCCTTGTCGCAAATGTATTCGTAAGTCTTGATGTCGCTTGCTCTTAGGAATTCCTTGAAACTTATTGGGTACATATTTTTAATCTGCACCTGTCCAACAGGAACTTTGTAGTGCTTCTTCTTTACCGTAACACCCAACAACGATCCGGCAGCCACTATATGATATTCGGGAGCGTTTTCGTGGAAATATTTCAGGGAGTTGAGAGCTTGCTCACATTCCTGTATCTCATCGAATATCAACAAGGTGTTGTCTTTTTCGATAGGACATTCTGTATTGAATTGCAATTCCTTTATAAGGCGTGGTATGTCCTGAGTGTTGCTGAAGGCGGCCTGCAAATCAGGGTTGTTGTCAAAATTGAATGTGGCGACGTATTTATAGTATTGCTGACCGAATATTTTCAAGATACTACTTTTGCCTACTTGTCTGGCACCCCAAAGCAGAAGAGGTTTTCTGTCCTGGGAATTTTTCCAGTTGGCGAGTTGGTCTAATATGTCTCTTTGTATAATCATTTTTTTGGGGAGTTAGTATGTTTGCCGATGCAAATATACCTAACTTTCTCCAATTCTCCAAAAATATTCATCACCCGTTTCGTGCGGATTATGTGTAAAAAATCACATAATCCGCACGTAGTGTGTGTAAAAGTAAAGAATAATATAAAAATTTCAGCGGAAGCCTCCATTAAAATTTTGATGGAGATTTCCGCTGAGATTGTTTTTGCTGTAGTGATTGATTGTTATTCTTTTTTTTTAACTGGTACGGCGAAATTTTTCATATTAAGTTTTGGACAAGGGAATCTTTTTTGGATTTTTCAGCTGAAACCATTATTTTTGTAATCAATAAAAAACGGAAACTATGGCAAAGGAATTCAATACAACAGTCACTTGCAATGCTGATAGGCATTATATGGTTGATATCACAGAGAAGATGAAGTATGTGGATGATTTGATTGAAAGGGCCAAATACTTCACCATCAACCGTGCACGTCAGTTTGGAAAATCAACAATACTGGATTACATATACAACAATTTCAACAGCAGATACTATGTAATAGCGATAAGTTTCGAGACTACATCATCATATGCATGGGAAAGCGAGGAAGGATTTGTTGATAATGTTTGCCAAAAAATCGCCAAAGAATTCTCCTCTACAAGAAGTAATATTCCTGAATATGAGAAATTATGGACAGAGGCCCGTAAACTAAAAGAATATGACAATCTCTCCGATTTCATTGAAAGTTTCTGTCTTATTGCCGATAAGCCAGTGATCCTGACTATCGACGAGATGGATAAGAGTCTCGACAATCAATTATTCCTCAATTTTTTAGGATTGTTGCGCAACAAATATTTAGACCGCAACAAAAGCGGTATGAGATCCACTTTCCATTCCGTAATCCTTGCCGGAGTTTACGACGTAAAGAACCTGAAACTTAAAATCCGTCCCGACGCCGAGAAGAAATACAATTCGCCTTGGAACGTGGCCGCCGATTTCAATCTTGATATGACATTCCATCCTCACGAGATTGCCCAAATGCTCTCCGACTATGAGGCCGATTATCATACAGGAATGGATATCAAGGCAATATCGGAGGAAATATACAGATACACATTCGGATATCCGGTATTGGTGAGTGCGCTTTGCAAGATCATCGACGAGCAATTGGACAAGGATTGGACATTGGACGGAATTCTGAAATCGGTGAAAGCCTTGATGAAAAACACCGAATTCACCCTCACCGACGATCTTTCGAAAAATCTCAACAACTATCCTGAGTTGCACAAATACCTCTTCGACATCTCTGTAAATGGCGCCCAATACTCGTTTTCTCCATTGGATCCTGTGATGAAAATGGCTCACATGTTCGGATATATCAAGGAGAAGGATGGTCAGGTGGTAATCCACAATCTATTTTTCGAGGAGGCCATGCACCTATATTTCACCGAGGAATACAAGCGCAAAAACTCGTTTATGGATACAATGAGCAGGTCGGTGTATATCCAGAACGGCAACCTGAATATGGAGAACATCATCCGCCGTTTCAGCGACCTGATGCACGAGGAATACCGCGACCGTGACCAGAAATTCATAGAGCAGCAGGGTCGTCTACTCTTCCTCTGCTATCTGAAGCCGATTATCAACGGCACGGGTTTCTATTACGTGGAGCCTCAGACAAGGGAAAACGCAAGAATGGACCTCGTTGTCACCTACAACCACAAGGAATACATCATAGAGCTGAAAATCTGGCACGGCACCAAGTACGAGACCGACGGCAAGGTTCAGCTGGCTGAATACCTCGATACCAAAAACATCAGCGAGGGCTATCTCGTAACCTTCTCGTTCCTGAAAAACAAGACATACAGCGAGCCTGAATGGAAAGTACAGGACGACAAGAGGATTTTTGAGGCGGTAATATAAAAAAAATCAGCGGAAGCCTCCATCAAAATTCTGATGAAGATTTCCGCTGAGATTGTTTTTGTTGCTATGGATTGGGATGGTTATTGATCGATTTCCATTCTATCGAGAGCCCCATCCGCAAAACCGTATGCACCTTCATACCAGTCATAGACTTCTTGTGTTACGTGAATTGTGCAATCTGTTCCTTCAAATGCATAATCTCCTATGTATTCAACGCTATTAGGAATAGTGATGCTTTCAAGAGCACCGCAATTCTGAAATGCATACATTCCTATGCTTTCAACGCTGTTAGGAATAGTGATGCTTTCAAGAGCACCGCAATCCTGAAATGCATAATCTCCTATTTTCTTCACGTTGTCGCCAAGAGTTACCTTTTCCAAGGAAGAACTAAGATATACGAATTCTTCGGCATTGTAATTCACTTCTTTCAAATTTGTTCCATCAAATGCATTATCTCCTATGATTATAACGCTGCTTGGGATTGTGATGCTTTCAAGAGCACCGCAATTCTGAAATGCATAATCTCCTATTTTCTTCACGTTGGCGCCAAAAGTTACCTTTTCCAAGGAAGAACCAAGATATACGAATTCTTCGGCATTGTAATTCACTTCTTTTAAATTTGTTCCTTCAAATGCACAATCTCCTATGCTTGTAACGCTACTTGGAATAGTGATGCTTGTGAGCCCTGAATACGCAAATGCATTAGCTCTTATGGTTTCAACGCTATTAGGGATAGTGATGCTTGTGAGAGCACCGCAATTCTGAAATGCATATTCTCCTATGCTTGTAACGCTGTTAGGGATTGTGATGCTTGTGAGATTTGTGCAGCCTTCAAATGCGGAAATTCCTATGCTTATAACGCTGCTTGGGATAGTGATGCTAGTGAGATCTGTGCAACCCGAAAATGCAGAATTTCTTATGCTTTCAACGTTGTTAGGAATAATGATGCCAGTGAGACCAGTAGTTCCAAATGCGAAATCTCCTATGCTTATAACGCTGTTAGGGATAGTGATGCTAGTAAGATTTGTGCAGCCTTCAAATGCGTAAATTCCTATACTTGTAACGCTGTTAGGAATAGTGACATCTATAAGCTTTTTGCAACCATCAAAAGCCTCATATCCAATAGTCTCAATTCCATCTGGAAGTACAAGCTTTACATCCGCTTGGGATTTCTTTATATACTCTTTTACCTCAGTCCAGTGTCCTTCAATATCACTCACGCAGATTGATACGGTTTCTCCAGCAGGTACGGCAAGATATTTATCCAAATCCGCATACGAAACCAAGTCTGCCAGCTCACTTGGGAGCGCCTTGAAGTTCTTTACCTTGTTGGCTGATGTCTCAACCTCTTTGTCCACGCTGTATGTGGCGAATTTATCTCCGTTGTATATATAGAGAGTGAGGCCGTCAGTAAATGTTGTCGGTATCAGCGAAATGTAGAAAACCTCACCTTCCTTCATCTCGCCGTCCAAGGTGATTTCGGATGATGCGCCGTCAGCTGCCTTGATGCTGCCGTCGCTCTCTATTGTGAAGTTGCCTGCTATCTTCTCGCCGTTGTGGCCTCTCAGGATTACCTTGTCGAGGTCGCATGGGGCGGTGAATTTCAGGAACGAGTTTTGGGTCTTGAACTTAAAATCCATATCCTTGGAATCGGTGCTGGCGGTCATGATGTGGGCCTCGGGATCGAAAGTGCCTTTGTATGTGTTCTGTGTGGCTCTCAGATTTCCGGCTGATATCTGCTCGCCGGCTGTTTTAGTATAGGCGGACATTGGATAGAATGCTGTGTAGTCGCCGATGGTGCCGTCGCTGAAGGTGACAGAGAATGTGCATGTGGGCGAGGTCTCGGTCTTGCCTTCGGGGAGAGTGGCTGAGGCTTCTGATATTTCCAGATTGCCGTCCTGGATATAGACCTGGTCGTCCTTCTGGAATACGAGTTGGAGGTAGTTGTCGGCATCGATGGCTGTCTTGGAGGTTGCCTTGTCGTTGCCGCATCCTGCGCTGAATGTCAGTTGAACGCTCTTGCTGATGTTGCCGCCGTTGTTGGTGACTGGGGCTTCAGGGATGGCTGACAGAATCTCGCTGTCGCTGTCGTTGCTGCACGAGGCCATCATCATTGCCGATGCTGTGGCAATGTACAGTAGAAAATGTTTTTTCATCGTTTTCATCTCTTGTTCTGATGTTTGTGTTTGTGATTAGATTTCGCCGTCGTAATCAAGTAAATCGATGGATCCTCCTGGCGAGGAGCAGATGATGTCGGTGCTGTCAACGCAGATTACCTCGAACTCTGCGGGAATGTAATCCTTGTGTTCTGGTGTGTTGTTCATTGTATATTAATTTATTATGTTTGTAATTATTTGTGACAAAATTCATTAAAAAATCTGACACGGCGAAATTTTTTGTGTTAAGTTTAGGTCAAGGGAATCTTTTTTGGTTTTAATATCCAAGCTCATACTACTACGGTGCTTGATGATCTGTTTGCGCATGAGGGTTGAATCACTATGCAAAAAGGAGGCTGTCCCAAAAGCGAGACAGCCTCTTGTTTTTTTTATGCGGCATTTTCAACTTCCCAAGGACGTTCCATTCTTTGAAATTCTACAAACTTAGTTTTCTTTTGGTTTTCTTTGACTAAATAGCGGCATA
>JAZUEG010000245.1:0-3608 GCA_045640025.1 Bacteroidales bacterium | reverse complement strand
CAGATAGTTAAGAGTCCAATCACTCCGTGCGGATCGTGCAGGCAGGTGCTTTTGGAGACTGAGAACCGGCAGAACGCGCCCGTAAGATTGATTTTAGCTGGCAGAGACAAATGCTTAATTGTCAATAACATAAAGGATATTCTTCCGCTCAATTTCGATAATTCGTTCTTTGAGTAGTGGATTAATTGAGATTATGTAACTAATTGATAATTAACTATTTATAAATATATTATAAATACTGCCTTAGTGGAAAATTGGGGCAGGGTAGTGGGAGAGGGGTGCTGTGCAGTTGAAGTATTACTTTAAGTGCATTGATGTATCCTTGCAAATCAAATAATGCTAAATAATTGAAAATGAATTGTTCTGATAGATATCTTGAAATCAAGAAAAACATACCAGAAAATGTGACTTTGCTGGCCGTGAGCAAGACTTGGCCTAAGGAAGATATCAAGCAGGTGTATGATGCCGGTTGCCGTGATTTTGGCGAGAACAAGGTTCAGGAAATGACCCAGAAATTCGCCGAGCTTCCGCAGGATATCCGCTGGCATCAGATAGGCCATTTGCAGACCAACAAGATCAAATACATGATTCCATACGTCTACATGATTCACAGCATCGACAGCCTGAAGCTCCTTGCGGAGGTAAACAAGCAGGCGGCCAAGCACGGGCGTGTGGTTAATTGTCTTCTCCAGATCAAGGTGGCGAGCGAGGATACCAAGTTCGGTTTCGATGACGCCGAGCTTAGGGAGCTGTTGGCCTCCAACTCGTTTGCGGGATTCCCAAACGTGAGAATCTGCGGACTCATGGGCATGGCCACCAATACCGACAATGAGGACGAGATACGCCGCGAATTTATGGAGGTGAAGGCTCTATTCGATTATATAAGAGCTAATTACGGCAGTCAGGTGGGAGAGGGGTTCTCCCAGATAAGCATGGGAATGTCGGGCGATTATCCGCTGGCCATAGAGTGCGGAAGCACCATTGTTAGGGTAGGGTCCACCATATTCGGAGAGCGCGACTATAGTAATGGCCATTAGCTGCCATGACACAAAAAAACAGAGACACATCCATACGGACGGTCTCTGTTCACTTGTCTATGAGAATATGCAATTGATTGTCGCTGTTGGGATTATCGGAGCGGATGAGACTCCATCCACTCGTTGATTTCCTTCTGATTGCCCTCATGGAGCAAGTCAAGGAAGTAATCGTACTCGCTGCGATTGCTTACATTTGTGACTATAGTCATGATTCGTATAGCCTCCTCGCGCATAAATGGAACCGAAACGTTCTTGGCGTTGAGGTATGCCTTGTAGAGCATATCGGCGCAGCAAGCGTCGATCTTAACCTGAAGATTATCAATCTTTTCGTTGATTCTCTTGCAAGGATTCTTGGCCCTGGCAGTGTTGTAGAGGTTAATCGCAATCTTCCAGTGTGTAGAGTCGAGCGAGGCGAGAGTGTCGGCCTGCATCTCCTCAGGGTAGTTGGGAAAATCCTTGGCTACTATGTTCTTGACAACTACGGGCTCAACGGTGTTGGCCAGAGTGTCGGAAGAATCAAGATTCTTTGTTACGGCGATAATGTCGCTATTCTCGGGTACGTTGTTGCTTGGCATGGCAATCATGAGGATTGCCAAAGCTGTAGCGGCTATAGAAATGAGCAAGTTCTTCTTGCTGATAATCTTAGACTTAAGGTCAGAGATCTTTCTATTGGCCTCCTTAACATGGACACCCTTAGGGAAAATTGTCAAGTACTCGTTGTACTTGGCAATAGTGTTGATATTACATGCTATCTCCCACATTTTGTTATCGTTCTCAATTGTTTTAGATTCAGTATCATCGTTTACGTTGGTTGTTGCAATGGAATAATCAAACTTCTTGCCATTGTTGAACGTCTGCTTCATTTTTTTGCCCTTAATGTTGTGGGCAAAAGGCATGTGGTCGGCATTGAGGATACATGACTGCTGAGGCACAGGGAGATTCTTGTAACGGAAATCACTGATAATATCATCCACGATCTCACGGAGAGTAAGCTCAGGACTTGAGATTTCCATACCGGACTTGATACGGCTGACGAGCGCGCCGGTAAAATATGTAGGCTCGTCGGGCTTGCGGCGGTTGAAGAGGGCTGTAGAGTCCTCGTCGCATGCGGATACGTAGTGTACGCCCTCATAATTCTTCATGAGGGTAGCCTCGGAGGTATCACCCATAGTATTGTGGATACCGCCACTGTGACACGCGTCTACCACGAAAATCTTACGGGCCGCAGCGCTACGGCTAATCTTGTCAAGAATAGTCTTGGCCTCAATAGCCTCGGAGTCAAGGTAGTTGACGTCCATAGTTGATGTAGCGAAGTAGAGCTTGTAGTTGTCGGGGTTTATGATACCGTGACCACTATAGTACACAAAAAGGGTATAGTCGGAATTCTTGGCGGCCCTGCACGCGTCGGTAATCTGATGCTCCACGGCCTTTGAATCCTCGTTGAGCGAGATGAAAAGGTTCTTCTCGCGTACGCCGATATAGCGCTTGTCGAGGAAGATGTTCTTCATCTCCTCGATGTTGGTCTCCACATTCAAGATGTCGGAGTACTTGTTGGTCTGGTATCGGCTTGCACCGATCAAAAGTACTACGTACTTACCAGTTTCAATTGCATTTGTTCTCATAATTCTCAAAAATTTAAAAGTTGTGTAAAAAAGTTGTTTGTAGTCAAAGAGTCTTTCAACTCATTGATTAATACTAATATACAAAAAAAATATCAGTATTGCAAGTTTTTGTATCAAAATTACACGCCTAATGTATATTTTAGTTAGATTTTTGGCTCTATATAATCATAAATGATTATATATCAGCTATAATTTTGTATTAATAAGTAATATTTAGTATACTAAATGTATTATCTACATATACTTTGCGCCGGATTTAGTTTGCCATCAGCTGAAATAATCTATATATTAAAAAATGTTAAATTTTAGTATAGCTAATGGCAAAAAAAATGCTTTCCGCGCTCAAAAGTGTTGATTTTTAGGGTTTTGAGCCGATAATTTTTGTATTAGCTGGCTAAAAAACGATATCTGAGAAAGTGCTTTTTTTATCACAAAAAGCTGAAATATTTGAATAAAAATTCTTATCTTTGCAAAAATAAGCCCGCAAGGGCATGTTGAAGTAAAACAATTGAAACAATGTCAGAAGAGACAAACGAAAGAATCGTTAAAGTAAACATTGACAAGGAAATGCGAAACGCCTACATCGACTATTCGATGTCGGTGATAGTGTCGCGTGCCTTGCCGGATGTGCGTGACGGCCTGAAGCCTGTGCACAGAAGAGTGCTTTTCGGTATGAACGAAATGGGCGTATTCGCCAACAAGCCAACCAAGAAATCTGCGAGAATCGTGGGTGAGGTAATGGGTAAGTTCCACCCCCATGGCGACAGCTCCGTATATTTTACAATGGTTCGCCTTGCCCAGGACTGGGTGATGAGGTACCCGCTCGTGGATGGCCAGGGTAACTTTGGATCTGTGGACGGCGACCCGCCAGCCGCCATGCGATACACCGAGGCCCGACTCAAGAAGATAGCCGAGGACACACTCATAGACCTCGACAAGGATGCTGTGG
>JAZUEG010000244.1:0-2659 GCA_045640025.1 Bacteroidales bacterium | reverse complement strand
TCAAAGAAAACCAAAAGAAAACTAAGTTTGTAGAATTTCAAAGAATGGAACGTCCTTGGGAAGTTGAAAATGCCGCATAAAAAAAACAAGAGGCTGTCTCGCTTTTGGGACAGCCTCATATTTTTTTGTGGTGTGATACGATGATTGGGGATTTTTCGCCACGTAGAGACGCACGGCCGTGCGTCTCTACCGCCCTATCCATTGTATTTTCTGAAATTTTCGGCTTGCTCGAATATTTCCTTGAAAACCTCGTCGTTGGTTACGGGTGGGTAATGGTATTCGGCGAGGATGAGTATCAGGTCCATTTTTAGTTCGTCCTTGATGTCCTGACGGTTTAGCCAGTCGGTGTATTTGGATTTGTCGTCCACCATTGCCTTTACCGATATGGCCATTTTGCGCAGGGTGTCTTCTCCGTATTTGGCAAGGTATTCGTCGTAAAAATTGTAGTTTTTGGCCACTTTCACCAATATGTCGTAGAAAGCCTTTTCCTCGTAAGAGATACCCAAGTCCTGGAAGGTGGATTTCTCTTTCTGGATTTCCTTGATGAGCGTTGCCATTTGAGTGGCCACGTCGTCGAGCACCTCGTTGGCGTAAGTGGCACTGTCGCGACGGTCGTTGTATCTCAACACCAATGAATTAAGCCTTTGTGTAAAGTCTATTCCCTTGGTCTTGTTTACCTTCGAGAAATCTGATATCACCTGCCTCAGGAGCCTTTCCATAAGTTTTACCTTGGTATTGGGCAGTTGCAGTTTTTCCAGACGTTCCATATACTCGTTGCTCAGGAGGTCGAGGATGTTGGATTTGTCGCTGATGTTCACGATTTCCTCCACGCCCTGCGATTTTATGGCCTCTTCCACCATAGCGCTCACACGCTTGCTTATCTGTGTGATATCAGGCATTCCTGTCTGGGTAAGTTTGAATATTATGGATCTGATGCCACTGAAATAGTGTATGTCTTCGCGGTCTTGGGTGCTTATGCGGTCCGAATTGGTACAGAGGTTGAATGCGGTTTTCAGTTTTCTGGTGTGTCCCATAAACATTGTCTGCCTCTCGTGGGTCTGCTGAATATGCTCCGCTCCCAGATTGAGGCATTCCAACTGCTCCAATGGTGTGCCTGTAGTGAATTTTCCGTAATCGAATCCTACGAAAAGACGGCGGATAATGTCCAATTCGTCTTGCACCATTGCAATGGATTGCTCTATGGCCTCTATGGTGTCGGCGTTGTCGCCACATTCTGCGTAGCGTTTCAGCGCGGCGTTCATATTGCTCTTGAGGCCTATGTAGTCCACTATCAGGCCTTTATCCTTGCCTTCGTAAACTCTGTTTACTCGCGATATTGTCTGTATAAGTGTATGTTGCTGAAGTGGTTTGTCTATATACATTGTATCGAGACAGGGCACGTCGAATCCTGTAATCCACATATCCACCACTATGGCTATCTTGAATTTAGAGTCAGGGTTCTTGAACAGTGTGTCGAGGGATTTTCTGTAGTTGTCGTCGCCGAGAATCTTGCACAATGCGGGCTCGTCGTTTTTGCCCTGGGTCATTACGAGGCGTATTTTCTCGTTGTCTATCACGAATTGGGCCTCCTTCTCTGCGGCGCGTCGGGCGTTTTCCCCGGCCTCTGATGCTATGGTTTCCTGGCTGTCGCCATTGAGAATTCCCTGTGTGCGCTTGCTTATCCAGTCGGGGCGCTGTCTTACAAGTTCCTTGTACAACTGCCAGGCTATCCTTCGGTTGTAGCAAACTATCATTGCCTTGCCCTTTACGGTGCTTGCCTCCGCTATGCGGTTTTCGTAGTGCGATATCAGGTCGCTGGCTATGGCTGATATGCGCTCGTGGTTGGCCAGTATCCGCTCCATTTGGGCTTCCTGACGCTTGCTGGCTTCCAACTGGTATTCGTTGGCTCCCTGACTCTCGAGTTGTGTGTAGAGGTCCTCTATTTTCTGCATTTTGGCACCGTCGAGATAAACCTTGGCGGCGCGTCCCTCATATACGATGCGTCTTGTGATGCCGTCGGCCACAGATTCCGTCATTGTATAGGAATCCACTACGGGGCCGAAAACGTCGAGCGTGGCGTCGATAGGTGTGCCCGTGAATCCGCAGTATGTGGCGTTGGGGAACGATGTGCGCAGATGCTTGGCGAATCCGTAACTGCGTTTTACGCCTGTGTCGGTTTTTGTGATTTTCTGGCTGAGGTTTACCTGACTGCGGTGCGCCTCGTCGGATATGCAGATTATGTTTGGGCGGTCCGACAGTAGTTTGGTGTCCGCTGAAAACTTCTGAATCGTGGTCAGGAAAATGCCTCCGCTCTCCTTGTCCTTGAGCAATGCGCGCAGGTTTTCACGGCTCTCCACTTCCACTACGGTGTTGTCGCTCAGGAAATGGTGGGCCGATGTAAATTCGCCCGAGAGTTGCTCGTCGAGGTCGGTGCGGTCTGTTATTATCACTATTGTGGGGCTGTGGAGTTCCTTACTGCGCATTAGTCGCCTGGCCAGAAAGAGCATTGTGAAACTTTTGCCACAGCCTGTAGCACCAAAGTATGTGCCTCCCTTGCCGTCGCCCCCGTTGATGCGGGAATGGGCGAGGATGTTGGCGTAGAGTTTCTCGGTGGCGAAATACTGCGGGTATCGGCAGATGATTTTCTTGTCAACTGTAC
>JAZUEG010000243.1:0-2276 GCA_045640025.1 Bacteroidales bacterium | reverse complement strand
GGGCGTTGGGCAGTCCGCCCGGAGTCTGCAGCCACTGTCCTGCGAGATAGAAGTTGTCGAGGCCGTCCACTACTCCCTTGTGGACTTCCTTCTTTACCCATGGAGTCTGCACGAAACCCATGAAAGCGCCCTTGTAGGCACCGGTAAATCTGTTGAAAGATTTTGGAGTAACCACCTCCACAGTCTGGAGCTTGTCCTTGAGATGCGGATAGTGTTTTTCCATGCGCTGGATTATCTCCTGTGCTATACGCTGTTTCTCGGCCTTGTATGCCTCGCGGTTGCTGGTATAGAGGTTGTTCCAGTAGTCGTACTGATTGTCGTACTGCACTATCAGAATCTCCAAAACCGACTTGCCTTCAGGTGCGAAACCGGGCTGGTCCGCAAAGTTGTTCACTATTACCGTGCCCACCTCGCGGCCGGCTATGGTGTATGGCTCGCAGTTGAAGATCTCCATTGTAGGAATATCGTCGGTAGTGGTATCCACGGCCAGGTATACATTCACATCGCTGAATACAGGGAAGTTCTTGGGATTGCTGTAGCATGTCCTGAAATGCTGGTCCATGTATTTGTCGCCTATCAGCTGATATGCTACCGATATATCTGTGGCGCATATTATGTTGTCGGCCTGTGCCGATGTGCCGTCCTCAAAATTTATGGACTTGCATCGAGTGCCGTCTATGTCGATAGATACTGCCTTCTTTTTAGTTGAAATTTTGCCTCCAAGTTGAAGGTATCGGTCGCGCATTTTCAAAGAAATATTATCGCTGCCGCCCAGTGGGAGGTCCGCATTGCCCGCCGAAAACATCGCATACATATATAATGTGGATATCGCGAAATATGTATCCGGCACGTAGTTGTATATTATCTGCCGTATTACGGGGCTCTTGAATTTCATCGCGAGATCGCCTATGGTGAGTTTTCCGTACTTTACGGCCACAGGGATAGCCTTTCGCATGGTCCAGAGCAGCTTCATGTTGTCCCAGAATCCCATCTGCTCCTTAGGCTTCAGTGACGGGAGCTCTATGTTCTGGAAGTTGCGGATGGCTTTTACGAGCGCGTGCACCTCCTTGGCGTCCTCGGGAGATATCGCGGAGAGCTCCTTCTCCATCTTATCGAGGTCGCGCCAGGCGTGGCCCTTTACACCGTCGTAATCCACCTGAAGGAAATAGTCGTGCTGTATCATGGGGCAGTTCTCCCCTATCACGCCCACGTCCTGCCATACCTGGTAAATTTCCTTCTTGGGCGATGTGCCGGTCATCCAGTGCACGCAGTTGTCGATATGGAAACCCTTACGCTTCCATGAGGTGCACTGGCCGCCTACCACGGTGTGTCCCTCAAAAATCTCGCTCTCCATGCCGCTGAGCTGTGCGTATATTCCGGCAGCCAGTCCCGATACTCCGCCGCCAATGATAGAAACTTTTGTCATAAGATGTGTTTATACGTTAGGCGCAATTTTGCATGGTGCAAAGGTAAGCAGAATTTCTCAAATAGAGAGCAAAAAACAAGGCGCAATGCAAAAAAATATTTGCAATGCGCCTTGCGGCCTATGGCAATATATCAGCTAATACGCTGATTATTAGTTGCTCTTGCTGTTTTTCAGGAGCCATATATTCTTTGAGCTGATACCCCTTGATACAGTGGCGCGGTATGCGTCTACTATCTCCTGGGCGCTGTCGCTGCCTATGAATACTACTCTGTAGAGGTCGGTGCCGTCTACATGGAGTATGTCGGAGGCGCCGAGTCTTGTCTTCTCCTGGGCTGCCTTCTGCTGGTCCTTAAACGATCCGCCTACGAGGTAGTATTTCTTGTATTTGCTGCCGAGGTCCTGTGGGCTTACATCGGCGAAACCTACTCCTGCGAGTATAGCCTCGGGATCGTCGGCCTGGGTGTCGTTCTGTGTGATATCCACTACCGGGGTGTCGTCGGCGGCCGGATCTGTCTCGGGCATTAGCTGCTCTGATGGTGCAGGTGTATTGCTGCCGGTGCCGAGTATCTGGTCCTTGAACATTACAAATAGTACAGCTAATAGCGCAACTATCGGCAATATTATAAGGAGTGCCTTCAGCAGGCCGTTCTTCTTTTTCTCCTCCTGCTTGGTGGTGGTAGTGGTGGTGGTTACCTTGGTGGTGGATACCTTGGTAGTGGTTTTGGTATCGGGAGCTGATACAGTCTTGCCGCGTGATGTGCTGCTGGTGGTGGTAACTACGGGAGCTGATACGGTGGTAGATACTATCCTGTCGGCCTGTGCCACTGGCTCCACCTCCTCGGTATCGAGG
>JAZUEG010000242.1:0-8666 GCA_045640025.1 Bacteroidales bacterium | reverse complement strand
CTCCGGCGGCGAGCGCGCACGATTGGAGATGGCCAAGCTCCTTTTTGAGCCATACTCGCTCCTTGTGCTCGACGAGCCTACCAACCACCTCGACATCAGAAGCAAGGAAATCCTTAAGAAGGCACTCTTAGCTTACGACGGCACAATAATCCTCGTAAGCCACGACCGAGACTTCCTCCACGGACTGGCCGACACAATCTACGAGTTCAAGGACCAGAAAATTAAGCAGTACAAGGGCGACATCAGCTACTTCCTGGAAAAGCTGAAGCTGGAGAACATGAAGCAGTTTGAGGCGCAGAAACCCACAGCGGCTAAGGCGCAGGATAACACGACATTAGCTGAAACAAAAAATACAACCAACGCAGCCCCAACTGCCGGCAGCAAGGAAGACTACCTGCTCCGCAAGGAAAAGGAGAAGAACCTCCGCAAGCTGAAGACTCAGGTTGACAAATCGGAGCAACGCATCGCCGAACTGGAGGCAGCATTGGAGGAAATTCAGAAGAAACTGGAACTCACCGAGAACCAGACCGACATGGACCTCTTCAAGCAATACGACAACATAAAGGCCGAGCTGGAGAACGAGATGAATTTCTGGGAAGAGGCTACAATGAAGTACGAGGAGGCTGTGGCGGAGTAAAGTTGAAAGAGTAAAGTGTAAAGAGTAAAGAGTAAAGTAAAAAAAATACCATGCGCAAACTTTTATTAATAGCAGCAATGATAATAGCATCGATGGGCGCAAAGGCGCAGAGCGTGCCGGAGCCCACTCAGGAAATACATATTTGGCCCAACGGCGCACCTACAAGCAACGGCCTCAGCGGTGAGGAGAAGGAATACGGCGACCACGTATCGAACGTCACCGACCCTATTCTCTGGGTTTATCAGGCTAAGAATCCAAACGGTCTGGCTGTTTTGGCGTGTCCGGGCGGCGGATATGTTGACGTATGGTATCTCCACGAGGGCAAGATGATGGCCGATTTCTACAACGAGATGGGCGTTACTCTCGCGGTGCTGAAATACCGTTTGCCAAACGGCAACAAGGAAGTGCCTCTCGACGACGTTCAGCAGGCCATGCACATTCTCCGCAGCCACAGCAACGACTGGAACATCAAGAAACTCGGCATTCAGGGCTGCTCGGCCGGCGGTCACCTTGCTGCAATGGCGTCGACCCATTACACCAACGCCGAGAACAGGCCCGATTTCCAGATTCTTTTCTATCCGGTAATCACTCTCGACCCAAGCTTCACCCACATGGGATCGCATGAATTCCTTCTCGGCAAGAAGGCGTCAAAGAAGACTATCGCAGAGTTCAGCAACGAGAAGTGCGTGACTCCCAACACTCCTCCTGCCCTGATCCTCACAAGCAGCGACGACGACCTTGTGCCCATCAAGAACAGCATAGAATATTTCAACGCCCTGAAAGCCAACAACGTAAAGGCCTCAATGCACCTCTACCCCGAAGGCGGCCACGGCTGGGGCTGGCGCGACGGCTTCAAGTACAAGGAGCAAGCAGGTGAAGAGATTAGGCTTTGGATTGAGGGGATGAGGTAGAGGAGATTAGTTAAATTTCCGCTATTAGATTTTGAGGATCTCGACGTGTTTCCCAAATATCCAATATGTATATAGGCCTGATGAATTCACTCATAAGGCTACGGGCAGACTTTACTCCAAAATTTGAAGCCACATAATTCAAGATTTTAGAGCGTGTGTCTATAGCCTTCTGATACCACTTTATCTTCATTCTTCCCAACGTTCAAAAGTGTTCAACAAAGCCTCCATTTGTCTGTCAGCCTCCTCCTCGGAAACAACCTCGCCCCGTTTGACACCTTCAATAGCCTCATCGACACGATTGCTCAACTCCCCAATTGTATATGGTGCATCAATACGCTCATACTTATGATAAGCCTTCCAAACATCATATTGTTCCTTCGTTAATGTTTTACCGGCACAAAGTTCCCTTTCAATGGCCTCAATAGATAAATCTCCGGTCCTAGTATTTTCTATCAATTTATCTTTCAGCCAATTGCGATCGTATAACGACAACGTGAGAATCTTGTTCCATATATTCTGAGTATCAACCGCTATTTCCATAATAGGTGATTTTGTGAATTTCGTTGAGGCAAAGATAATAGATTTAGATTGAAAAACAAAGAAAGTTTCTTAATTGTTTCGAAACAAGAACGATAGTACCGACATCGCTAGCCTCTTACTCTACATTATTCGTATCGCTTTCTCTTGGATATATACAAAACAACTTCAATCAACAACTTCATCCCCCAAAATGAAAGACATCATTTTGTTTAATAGGACTTTGAATCCTAAATAATCTTCCCGTTCAAATCCTTGGAATGGTGGATTTTTAGTCAAGTCAGATGATTCATTGTAATGTTTTTGTATGTAATTTTTCACACTAAAATTCATAATATTTTTAATAGGGTGTTCAAACTTGATATTTGAATTTACTATTCGCCTAATAGTTGAAATCGAGAAATAATCCTCCAAAAGGAAATCATTAGACCCTCTAGCTTCATCTGTCAAAGGGTAAAACATAGCATTTACTAAAGGAGACTTCCATTCATCCCAATTTGTTATACTATCTTTTTTCACACCCCGAATTGCGGCCATCGCAGATTTTCCTGCATCATCATGATCGAATATAAAATAATATTGAGTTTCAGGCGAATTTGCCAATCTAAAATTTTCGAAGAATTTTTTTGCATTACCTGTACCATTAAAATTGAGGTAAACGACCTCATTTAAAAGCCTCTCATATTTTGGGCACTCAACCTTGAATAATTCTATTGCTTGTTTTATACAATCAATATCAGATTGCCCTTCCAATAAAACAAAAGGCTTATCATTTTTAGCTACAATAAAAGAAAGAATACCATTATATTCAAACATAGAAGTTTCTTCTGTATCTTCGTCTCTTACTTCCACACCATGCCTAAGCATATAATTCATCAAGTCGGACTCTTCCTTTCCTTGTTCGCGGAAAATAGACAACAATCTATTATAATAATTAAAATTCATAGTGAAAAAACACTATTGCATCAAGGATTCGAACACTCAAATCCTTGATACAATAATTTTATAATAACAAAGTTAATATTGCTTTCAGTTTTCCGTTAGGAAGAGTATTGATATAATCCTCCAATATCCTCCTACCTTCTTCTGACTGAGATTCATTTATCAGCCATCCGGTTAAACTTGCCCACAAATCATACTTCCAATGCTTGGACACATCATAATTCTTTAAATTAGACAATATGTCCGTACATGGTCCTACCTCTAACTTCAGTTTTCCGCAAACAAAAGCCAACAAATCATTAAGAGTAATATTAACCCGACGATTGTTAGTATTATATGAGTTGAATCCTGCGTCACCCAAGCCTTTGTTTGTATTGTCCATTGTTTTATTCTGTCCCAAACCCGGATTATTATATCTCGAATTTGGGACAAAACTTTTTTTGTTACGACAACATTAACATTTTTGTCCGGCATTGTAAAGAATCGAGTGTTAGTAGGATATGGCACTCCATTAATTGAAATGCTATCAACACTAACATTTAAAGGGATATCAATAGTAATATGATCTCCATAAAAAGCCTCATTCTTACTAACCTTACAACCTGAACAAGTTATACGATAAGGTATTTTTTCATACTCGGAATTTATCCTAATCTCTGTAGTTTTATCGTCAACGTAATCAGAAATTTTGACAGACAATTGATTGCATTCAACTTTCTTATCATTAACTAAACAACATTTGAAACGTGTTCCATTTTTTTCCTTTGGGAAACTACGATCAAACGAATCGTTTATAGTACAATTCTTGACAAAAACACCATCAACAAATACTCCATATTGAATAGGTTCTTGCACACAATCGACAATTATTTCTTCAGGTGCAGATATACCAAGGTCAAAAATAGAAAAATTTGATTGCACAATTTTCCCATTAGCGGTGATCCGATTTTTATACCCCTTACGTGGAGAAGTAACTGACAACTCGATTCTATCAGACAACGAGCAAAAAACAGACTTACATCCAATCCCCTCAGGTAAAATCAATTGACAATTCAATAATTTCTTAATTGGAAGTGAATCAGATTCTTCTGACATAGATAAGCACAATCCTTGAGAAAAATTTGAATTTAGATAGTCAAATTCATCAAAATACTTTTCCTCAATAGCCTCCTGAGTTAATATCAAAGAAATTGTTTTATCTACAAAATCATTATTTGAAATCTTACTTACTTCACAACACAACGAATGCCTATTAGCTTGCACACTATCATTAACATCATTGTTGTCGTAATAATAATCAAAAACAAATTGATTATCAATCAGCAAATGAGAATCTTGACATTGAATCTCGTCCCAATTGATTTCAGACAATTTATTTTGTACTAAAATATCAGCATCTGCATTATCATAAACAGCATCCACAAACTCACCCGTCAATGTCTCTTCAAACTTTTTAGCTACCATATCAGGGTTGAGTATGTAATTTTTCAACAATTTGGTAAGGTAAACAGAAGAACTACTTCCTCTTACTCCTTCTGCCGCTAAAATATAATATGTGGGGCGTCCAAAACTATCCTTTCTATTTACACAATTAAGTTTAGATAAATAGACACGATAATTCGATCTGTCAATTTCAATCAAAAGATTAACATCATTCGACACTTCATTGACAAGAGATCTATATTTAGTAGTCCATGATAAATTTGGATCACCTCCTAACCAAATATAATCCTTAGTAGTGGCAGAAGACCTGGTATTTATCAATATTTCATTCAGCATACCAACATTCGTTTATAAGGTTCTGTAATAGTGAGTATTCTTATTACGAATTCCAAGTTTAGAAAACTCCTCCAATAATTTCTCTAATCCGGATATTTCATCTGCGACATTCTCTATATCCTGTTCCTTGTTCGATTGAGACTGCTTTAGGAACTCTATCTTATCAGACAAAGATTTACTTGTAGCATTTTCTCTATTGATAAGTTGCTGAACTTCATCAATTTTATTACGATAATACCCACGATAATCTCCTTTGAACAAACGACCGAGCCATGACTTGTCCAATTCAACTGCATATTGTGATTTATTATGACTCAAATCACTATATAGTTTGGAGAGATATTGCAAAGTTTCGGTATTCTCTCTTTTCTTTTGCTCCAAATCGGAAATCATATCCTCGAGCTCTGCTTCGTATCTATCCTTATCATGAGTTTTAGTAAGCTTAATAATCTTAATCTTTTCCTCAATCATCTCACGAGCAATGATAAGAGTATCATTAAGAATACACTCAGCACCACTGATTTTCTTCTCCTTTCCTGCTGTACGATATTTAACGACAACAGATTTGTTATCAATATCCCAATCAACAGTTTTTACTTTAATAGCTCCAATTGTTTCTACTGCCACACAAGCCATGCTAGTCTTCTTGCTGTTCTCTTTAACATAGCTTATAACAGAGTCATAGTTCTCATCAAACTGTCTTCTGCATTTGGAATACACACCCTTTTCATCCTGTGAAAAATATGTCTCACATTTCAACAAGATAAAGTTCAAGAAATACGAAGAAACATCCACATTCGACTCAGCAGGTATAGCCCATGCTTTAATCAGTTTTTGAATATTATCAACACTTCTGATATACTTTGAGCAAGCCACTTCGTCAATTGTAACAGGAGACATCATAACCGGGGCATCAATAGGAATCCAAATAATTCTTGACTTCATTAAATGAGCAAGAAATCTTTGATACTCCTCTTTCTGCTTATAAGAATCCGGATTGTTTATAAAACCTCCGGGGATATCCATTATATCAAATGGCTGTTCAATATCTATGTTATTATTCGCATTACGATAGATTATGGAAAACTTGTATTCCGAGCAAACCGAAGTTCCTGGAATCATCACGCTATTGAAATTCATATTTACTGATTTCAAATCAGGCTTCAATTCTTTGAGTTTGTCAGCCTCTTTGTTAGTGGTTCTAATCTCAAAGTTCTTCTCATCCACATTATGACGTATATGATCAATAATCGTTGTAATCAACGAAGTTTTGCCTGCGCCTGTGGGTGCAATTACAGCTATATTAATTGGCTCTAATGTCATAATTTAAATGTTTTTTATTTCATTTTTAGTTTCCTCTACTATTTTCTTGAGTTCCTGCAACTTCACATTATCAGCGTTGCTGCCGAACTCATCAGGATAGATCTGCTTTCTGAATATTGAACAGAACTTGATAAAGTCTTTGTCGCTGTCGGTATTCACATAAGCAATTCTTTCCTTAAAGGTATGCAAAGCACCAATCAAGAAATGAGAAGAGATATAATTCTCCTTGATAACATTTGATATTTGATAGTTTGCTTCTTCTCCTATCGTAACCAACTGTTCTCTCAAAGAAGAGATTGTGAGATTAGAAACATCAAGATCAGCTTCTCCCCAAGGAGTGTTCTCCATGTCACCCTTACGCTCCATCTTATTATTAACCTTATTCTTAAACAAGAAAGGATAAATATTTTGACGGAAATCCTGCTTCAAAGAGTCAAGAGAAACAAAAGCTTTATATATCTGATTGTCCTTAATGATAGAAAGTTTATCGATAACCTCCGCGAAATTATCAGCCTCCTTATTATCAACTAATATAGAAGTTAACTCGGCAAACTTACCAAGCACCTGAAACTTAAGGACCTTAAGTTTTTCGTTATATTCATTGTCAAGTTGCTCATAATTATTGATAATCTCAACCCATAATCTATGCAACTCACCACTGAAACAAGCATCAAGTCCTCCCTTTAAACGCATTTCACGTTCAATAAACTTCTCCCAAGAATTAGGGCCTTTTGCATCTAAGAAAAGTGTTTCAGCAAGTTGTTTATCTACACTTTTCTTTATATTATTGATCTTAGCTTCAAACTCCTTATCAGTCTGTCTGAAATTTTTCTGATAATCCTTGAGAAGATCGTTCAAACCTCCTGTGAAATCTGACCTAAAGATTCGTCCACGCGAATGGAAATCTCCTGCGTCCTCATTCTGAACTGCAATAGTATTCAATACACCTGTCAAATCCTTCAAGAAATATTTAATACTATCAATGTCAAAAGAATTAGCAAGAGAATCCAAAAGAATATCGTCCATTATTGGCAAAGTCTCAATAAGATTGGCCAAAATGTCATTATTAAGATATTCCTTAGCCCTGTCAAAGTCGGGTGTACCCTTATCGTCATTATCCGACTTCTTCAATGCAGAGAAAACAGAATAATTATATTTGCCAAACTTTGCAACACCTTCTTTGGCTTGCTTTACTTGCACCTGACGCATTGGGGGAGGATAAGAACAATCCTCATTTATGAAGAAACTCAAAAACTTCAAAAGAAATTCATTATTATCCTTTTGAAACTCATGAATGTTTATGATAGTATTGAAACTATCACGGTATTTTCTATTAGAGATCAGTTCGTCCTTATTAGTCTTGTAGATAAAAACAACGTGATCAACAATCTCCTTAAGATTCTGTGTTTGGATTTTATCAACTTCGTCGAACTCACCAAAACCTGGCAAATCGACCAAACACAGCTTAGTATCACAATTTTCCAAAGAGGGGAAAGGACAATATATCTTAGCCTCTTTTGCCGCAGGGAAAAATCTCAAAGATTTATCTCCCTTAGAATAAGAAACAAAAGAGTTAATCTTATAGAATTCACTGCCCTTTATAGGCAACGGATCGGCATCAATAAATTTTTTGTAATTATTATACGACTCCTGTATCAAGCGAAGCCTTTCCTTGACATTATTCCTTAATGGCTCACTATCAACGTCTTGAGGAATTTCGATATTAAGCACATCTCCCTTTGCAGAAATAGAATCTATTCCCGCAAGTTTAAGATGAGCATTTATAAAATCGACGAACTCAGATTCTGTCTTAAATGTAATTTCAGCACGTTTCTCTTCCGAATTAAAAATCTGAGAACATATTGCTGTAGTAGGATGAACTCCATTGTCATCAAACTCATCGGCCTTAGGAAGCTCCTCGTCCGTTAAACCTGAAATCGCCTGTAATAAAGTACTTTTTCCTGCATGGGTAAAACCTGAGACACCTATATTGATAGTATCCTTATCATAACGCTTACGAAGAAGATACACCTTCTTCTTCGCTTCATTCAAATTAAAGACAAAATCATCAACTTTGTTAACCAATTCCTTGGAATTCTCGATACCAAGTTCAGAGATATACTTCCCTATCTTTTTTAGATTTTGCTCCAACTTATCAATAGTCTCGGAATGTAAGGCTAACTTATCTTATTGCCCCCCCTATTGACTAAAATTGAATCTATATTTACTTTAATATCACTCATTAGATTTAATGATTTTGAATAAGTTAATAATCGATAAGCATTACAATGGCGAAACCATTTCAATAGAAACGCCAAAAACTTTTTGAACATAGGTTCTAAAAATTTCATCCAAATATATACATTAAAAATTTTGAAAAAAAATTTTATTGTATTTTTCACGGCTCTTTCATTTAAAAATACTTGCAAACACGAAAAACATTATGTAAATTTGCGGAGCGCACCTTCGCGTGCGCGCATACCAGGGGCGTTCAGCCCCCGCTGTCTTACCGTGTTCATATTTTATTATTTTAGATA
>JAZUEG010000241.1:0-3247 GCA_045640025.1 Bacteroidales bacterium | reverse complement strand
GGTAAACAACCTTGTACACCTGATGGACGGCTACTTCGCTCCAGACGGCGGCCACCACTTGAATGTTAACGTATTTGACCGCGAGCTTCTCGTAGATGCTATGGAGCACCCAGAGAAGTACCCTCAGCTCACAATCCGTGTATCTGGCTACGCTGTCAACTTCGTTAAGCTCACCCGCGAGCAGCAGCTCGACGTACTCTCTCGTACAATCAACAAGAGCTTGTAATATAGAGATGAGAGTTTAGAGATGAGAGATTAGAGATTTCTGATTCGGAGAGATTAGAGAATCTCCTCTCAATAAATATAAAAATCGCACAGATAACTTATGCAGTCTGTGCGATTTTTTTTATTTTTGCATTCGTAATTCGTAACTCGTAATTCGTAATTAAACAAAGTGAAAGCCAAAATCCATTCCTTAGAGTCGTTCGGCACCGTAGACGGTCCGGGCATCAGATTCGTGACCTTTTTTCAGGGTTGCCCTATGAGGTGCGCGTTTTGTCATAATCCTGATACCTGGGATCCCAAGGCCAAGACTCCCTACGAGTTCACTCCCGAGGAGCTCTTCGCCGAGGCCAAGCGCTACAAGAACTTCATCAAGACCGGCGGCGTTACTGCCACCGGCGGTGAGCCGTTGATGCAGGCCGAGTTTGTGGCCGAATACTTCCGACTCTGCAAGGAATACGGATTCCACACCGCCTTGGATACCTCGGGGGCGTATTTCGAGGGCCACGAGGATGTTATTGATAAGGTGCTTAAATACACAGATTTGGTTTTGCTTGATGTCAAGACAGTTGACGACAAGATTCACAAAGATTACGTTGGCCTCAGCCGCAAGAACAACGCCCTTTTTATGGAGCATCTTCAAGAAATCGGCAAGCCAACCTGGATCCGTCACGTGGTGGTTCCCGGCATCACGGCAGGGGAGGAGAGCCTCCGCGCAGTGGCCCAATACGTAGCCCAATTCTCTGTGGTAGAGCGTGTTGAGATTTTGCCATACCACACAATGGGCAAATACAAGTACGAGAACCTCGGCATAGACTACCGCCTTGCCGATGTTCCTGATTTGTCGCCAGAGGATACTGAGAAGGCGAAAAGGATTTTCAGGGAAGAGGTGAAATGTGAGGTGTGGTGATTACATATTCGCCACAAACAAGTCTCTTGCCGTAACTTCGCTGTGGACAATGCTGTAGTGCTTGCCCTTGCTTACTCCGTATGGAGTTACAAAGGTATGCACAACACCTCGCTGAATTCCTGTATGCTGCCCAAAACGGAGTTTCCTTTCCTTGAGAGTCTCCTCATAATCAGCTGTTATCGCGAAAAGTCCCTCGCTGAATTTCATCTCGCAAAGGTGGACAACCTTGTCGGCACGCTTGATGATCAAATCCACCTGAGCGCCTCGTTTGCCGTTGCTGTTAGGCTCTCGCCACGACGAGATCTCGGTTGCCACTCCAGATATTCCAAGAGCGTGTTTTATCTGCCAGGTGTGAACCAGACAGACCAATTCGAATGTCAATCCCTGCCAGGACGATACCGAACGCGACAGAAAATTGTGAAGCCAGTAATTCTCGTCCTCCGTCTTGTTGTTGTACACAAATTTATAATAGAAAATTGTGTAAAAGTCTATGAGTTTGTAGATTACGCCTTTGGTAGATTTTTTGATCTGGGCGTACCCCTTTATGAAATCGCAGCGTTCCAGATTCTTGAGAATTGTGGTGAGAGTACCGCCGGAGATTTTGGTCTGAGATTCTATCTCTGTCCTTTCGAGGCCTTCTCTGTGCTCTGCCAATAGCCTTACGATATCAATATATTTGTCGGCAGTTGTAAAAAGCGCATTGTAAAGTTCGTCGAACTCATCGCGCATAAGACCGTGATTGCTGAAAAACAGCGAATCTATGTTCTGTGGCAGACTCATCCTTGGCTCCAGCATACTCATATAATATGGAATTCCGCCCATTACCATATAATTTTGGATAATCTGATATTCGTCCCAATCGAAACCGCGCGATTCGAAATACGCCTTGCACTCCGCCAGCGAAAAAGGATGAAGATAAATTCTCCGTGTAATACGTCCACGCATACCTCCTTGGTTTTCAATGAGTTTATCAATCATCCACGATGTAGCGGAACCGCAGGCAATAAGAACAATATCGTCACGCCCCATTACCCAACTGTTCCAGAAATATTCCAAAGCGTCCACAAACCCACTCTGCTTGTTGTCTATCCAAGGCATTTCGTCTATGAAAATCACCTTGCGCTTCAGGTCGGTTCTCGATTCCAGATAAGTCTCCAGACAATCGAAAGCCTCCGACCAGTTTTTAAGTTTCAAGCGATTTTTTGTGCCACTGTACCTCTGCAAGGCCTTGCTGAAATTATCCAACTGCGTGCGGTTGTTTTGCCTGTGAGCGCCCACATAATGAAACGCATAGTCGTCGTTGAAAAACTTTCTTATGAGAAAAGTCTTTCCGACACGTCGGCGACCATAAACCACCGCAAACTCAGAACGCTCGGAAGCAATGCAACGCTTCAGTTCCGCAATTTCGTATTCTCTGCCAATCAGTCTGTCCATAATAAAAAGGAGTTTGATTTCTGACGCAAAGATAAATAAAATCTTCGAGAATCTTGCCCAAAACTGGGTAAAAAAGTATAGATTTGGGCAAGATTCTGGGCGTTTTTCGCAAAATATGCGAGAATCTTGCCCGAAACTAGGTAAAAAAGTATAGATTTGGGCAAGATTCTCGCTATATCTCCACCGCGAAAATTCCCGGTTTTATCCATATAAGTTTTTGTTTTTCAGGTTCCTGACAAGTTCGGCCAACATATACAATATCGTCGGGGCGGATGTTGCGGAGAAATGCGTAGTCGGATTTTCGGAAAGTGTATTCCTTTACCTTTGCACCCTTGCGCACCACTACCGCAACCTTAACCCTCGATACCATAACGTCAACAACCACGCAACTTGTATCTATCTCTATGCCAGCGTAATGACATGAGCCTCTGGTGATGAGTTTCCCGAGGTCCTTGTCGGAAATAAGTTTTCTGATGCCGCAGTCGTTGTTCTGGAGCAAAATATTTGGCAGGCCGAGACGGCTTTGCTCATCGTCCAAGAACCTTATCTCGCTCTCCGAAATCACAGCGCGGCAGTCGGCTATGGAGTGGTCGCTGTGAGAGAGGTAGGTATCAGGGTGACGGCTTAGTAGAATCTTGTAAATCCCCGGCTCCGATGTCTTGTTTACAGCCATTCGTACAA
>JAZUEG010000240.1:0-28861 GCA_045640025.1 Bacteroidales bacterium | reverse complement strand
TACTTAGGGTGTCTGCTATGGAACGAGCAAGTATGAGAGATCTCATTTCAAATGATCAAACAAACCAAAATCAAAATGTCAATGAACCTATGCTGTTTGATAGTTTATGAAAGTTAATAAATTTATCGCATCAGCACTATTTTGAAAAAATTTCTTTTAATTCTTTCCCATTCTTTTAATTTTCGGATAAGAAAAAAACTATTCCACAATCTGGCCGTCGAGGAGGTTGATTGTGCGGTCGGCGTATTTGGCGTCGCGGGGCGAGTGGGTCACCATAATAATCGTGGCGCCCTGCTGATGAAGCTCGGTGAGGATTTTCATCACCTCGATACCGTTTTTGGAGTCGAGGTTTCCCGTGGGCTCGTCGGCGAGGATTAGTTTCGGGTTGCTGACAACGGCGCGCGCTATGGCCACCCTCTGTTGCTGACCGCCAGAAAGTTGCTGTGGATAATGGTTGGCGCGGTGACTTATCTGAAGCCGTCGCATAATGTCGTTTACTCTTGTCTTTATCTCAGCCCTCTTTACTCCGAGGTACGACAGCGGAAGGGCGATGTTCTCCTCCACCGTGAGTTCGTCGATGAGGTTGAAACTCTGGAACACGAAACCGATTTTTCCTTTTCGGAGTCGTGTGCGCTGGTTCTCGCTGAGGGTGCTCACGTTGTCGCCGTCCAGCTGATATGTTCCTGATGTAGGGCTGTCGAGCAGTCCGAGGATGTTCAGGAGAGTAGATTTCCCACAGCCCGAGGGTCCCATTATGGCAAGAAACTCGCCCTGAGGCACCTCGAGACAAATGCCGTTGAGGGCCACAGTCTCCACCTCGTCGGCCTTGAATATCTTTGTGATGTTGTCGATTTTTATCATAATTTTTATTGTTACAATAATTATTTTATCCGCCTACGGCGTTGTTTTTTTTAACAAAAATTATCAAGAATTAATCAAAAATTACTCAAAAATTTTTTCTCTAAATAGTAATTTTGAAAAATTTTTGGACAATTTTTGAAAATTTTTGTTTAACAACCTTCGCCGTAGGCGATGATATTATTCCGTTTTTATGCAGTTTATCAAATTTCCTCTCAGCGAGCTTATCGCGCAGAGGGCCGTTATGGCGAGGGTGTCAGCTGATACGCCGATGAAGCCGAGCACAAAGGGGAACGGCGTGATGTTGACGTGCTCGGCGAAGGTTGACAGCCAACTGTTTCCGATTGCGTAGGCCAACGGCGCCGATACCGCGAAGGCTATCAGCAACAGCCAGATGTAACGCCTGCTAAGAAGTATCAGAATCTGCCAGTTGCTACTGCCCAACACCTTGCGGATTCCGATTTCCTTGCGTCGGTACTGGACCTCAAAGAGCGTCAGGCACGCTACGCCTATCAGCATTATGAGGTCGGTGATTACCGTGGAGGCCACTATCTGACGCCCGAAACGCAATTCGGGATCGTAAAGCATTATTAGCGAATGGTCGAAATAATTGACCTCCACATTCTCGTCGGGGAAATTTTTCTGGAAATATTCCTCCACGTTTCGCTTGGCGGTCTCCCGCACTTTGCCGTCAACGCGGATACTCACAAACTGATTGAGCAGGGCCTGACTGATAAGTCCCTTGTTTTCAAGGAACTGACCGTTGGATATCTCGTTAGAATACTGAAAAACCACATTGTCGATATAGCCGTTGTGACGCATTGAGTGGAGTCGGGGATTGTCGCTTACTCCCACCACATTGAATCTCTGCCCAAAGATTCTCATATCGCTGATGTCGTTGACATTCAGTTGCCTGAGCATTGCCTCGTTGATGATGTAGGCCTCGGTATCTGACGGCTGAAAATTTCTGCCTTGCACTATTCCTATGCCGTAAGTATCAAGGTAATTGCAACTTACACGAAGCACCGTGAACATTACCTTGGCTGTGTCGTCGAGCAGGAGGGTCATCACCTCGCGGTGGTTGTCGTTGCCGATAAGGAACTGCGAGAACGATACACTCTCAACTCCAGATACTTTGGAAAGTTCTTCGCCGATTCTGGCGTGCTCCAGGGCTGGTTTCTCGGGCAGATTGGCATACAGAATCGCGTCCTTGCAGTATCCGTATTCCGAGCCGAGAACAAATTTCCCCTGCTGGACAATCAGTGTCAGGTATATAAACATAAAAATCGAGATCGCGAACTGCACTAACATTAGCGCCGACCTCATCCTTTTTCCCTTGGGCAAGAGACCGAAGGATCCCTTAATGGCCACCGACGGCTGAAACGATGTGACAAACCACGCTGGAAATATCCCTGATACTCCGCCAATCAAAATGCTGATTCCAAATAGTTTGACGATCAGAGATAGGTGGTTCCCAATTTCAAGGTTTCCGACAAGGAATGTGTGTATCCAGTCTGTATCAGCTACAAAAAATATAACCGAAACCGCCACGCCGAGGCTCAGGATAGAGGTAGCCACATTCTCCAGAATTATCGAGATTCTGAGAGCCATATTGCTGGAGCCCAGTATCTTGCGGATGTTTATGGAACTGATACGCGTGGGCGACTGCGCGAGGCTGAAGTTTGCGAAATTGATTCCTGCCAACAGGAGTACCAATAGCGCCGATAGCCTGAGTATCAGCGTAGTAATATGGCTTCCCTGGTCGAATCCGCTGTTGACCTCCGAGAAATATGTCTCGGCAAATGGAGTTAGGCGCACCGAGATATTCTGGAAACTGGTGGCGCCGAAGAGTTTGCCGAGATATGGCTTGTAGGCCTCCTCTACGGCGCAGGGGCTGATTGTCTCGCCCAGACGTAATACCACAACGGTGTTGAACGAGTACTTCATATGTTTGAGGTCACCAGTGGTGTACGACTCAAAAATATCGCCCTGAAGCATATAATTATCGGGAAGGTCCTCTATCACGGCGGAAATTCTGCGAGGACCCTTGTTGGTGCTGATCTCGCAACCCGCCACGTTGATTTTCCCGAAATGTTCCAAAGCCTTTTTGCGGTTGATTATCAGGCTGTTGGGTTCGGAATCATTGATCTCGCCGTCGATAACCTCCACTCCGAAAAACCCGAAAACATCGCCGTTGTATTGGGTGGCGTTCCAGTTCTCGAGCCCGTTCTGGCCGTAAACCTCGTATGAGTTGCTGAATCTTGAGAAAGTGACGGCCTGCTCCACCTCGGGAAGCGAGTCGGCAAAGAGTTTCATATCGTAGGTGCACCAGTCTATCCAGTCGCCGTCGCTTATCACACCGCAGTTTTCAAGACGGTAACAGCGCTCGTAATGAGGCACTTGAGTATTGTATTCGCTGGAAAACTCTATCTGCGTGGTCAGGAAATAAAAAGTGCAAAAGGCCACCGACAGCCCCAAAATATTCAGCGCCGTCGCCAGCCAAAACTTCCTGACTACAAACAGAAACGATTTTATAAATGATAACATTTTTATATTTTTTTCCGCCTACGGCGTTTTTTGAACATAAATTACCATAAATTACCACGAATTGTTCATAAATTTTTTCTCTGAATAGTAATTTTTGAAAAATTTTTGGACAATTTTTGATAATTCGTGTTTAAAAACCAAACGCCGTAGGCGCATTTCGTAATTATCTACACCTCAATGAGAAACGACGTATGGAATCCTGGCGACGGGGTGTCGAGGAGTTCTATCTTTCCTCCCTGCATTACGATAATCTCCCTGCATACCGAAAGGCCGATTCCCGAGCCACGCTCCTTGGTGGTGAAAAACGGCGTGAAGATGTCGTCGCGCACCTCGGCCGGTATCGGGTCGCCATTGTTGCTGAGGATTATCTGAGTGGTGGAGTTCTCGCTGTTGCGCTCCGAGTGGAATCCAATCCTCGAAGCCCCAGCCTCCAAGGCATTCTTGCAGAGGTTTATGAGCACCTGCATTAGCATATTCTTGTCGGTGTGGATGTCTATGCCGTCTATCTTTGTGGCTGATGTCATCAGTTCTGGATATAGGGCCGTCAACTGTTGGAAAACCTCGATGACGGGAAACGTGGTTGGGCTGGGTTTCTGAAGCATACTCATCTTTCGGAAACTGTCCACGAAGGCGTTGAGTCTCTGGGCCGTATCGCTGATTACGGTGACTCCTTCCTTTATCATCGGGTCGCCGATGTTGCCGAAATCGAGCATTGTCTGGCTTATCGACATTATGGGCGCTATGGAGTTCATAATCTCGTGGGTTAGCACACGGGTCATATTCTCCCAGGAGCGCACCTCGCTCTCACGGACGCTCTTGCGGATAGTGTCGCCCAGGCTGTTGAGGGTTTCCTGCATAGCGGCCTCGCCGTAGAGCAGTCCGTGGGTGCCGAGGCGGAACATAAAGTCGCGGTTCCGTATCGACTCGCGGATCATATATGCGTTTCGCCTCAGCCTGTTCTGGTGCCTCACAAACAGCCAGACGGCCACTACTACTAATAATATTGCTATTATGATATACATAAATAATATGTTTTCAGTTGCCTTCGGCAACTTGTTTTTTTTATCCGAAAATTCAAAGAATTGGAAATAAATTAAAAGAATTTGATGATATGTTTTGGACATAAATTACCATAAATTGACACGAATTTTTCATAAATTACTTTTCAGAGAAAAAATTTATGACGAATTTATGTTAATTCGTGGTAATTTATGTAATAAAAATTCTTTTCATTCTTTTTTATTCTTTTAATTTTCGGATAAGGAAAAAGGCGGCAAAGCCGCCGTGTGTTTCATACTCCTAACTTCTTCATTTTGTTGTATAATGTCTGGCGGGTGATTCCGAGCATTTCGGCGGTTTTGGAGAGGTTGCCACGGGTGCGGTCGAGGGCCACGCGGATGTGGTCGGCCTCCACCTCGTCGAGGGTCTGAACCTCGCTCTTGGTCTGGAGAATCTCACGGATCTTGCGGATGAGTTCCATATTGTCCCAGGGCTTGGTGACGAAATCGGCGGCTCCGTTCTTGAGGCCTTTTACAGCGATGTCGATACCGCCGTAAGCCGTCAATAGTATCACAGGAGTATCTGGATGATGTTTCCTGATATTCTGAAGCCAGTAGATTCCCTCCTGACCGTTGTTGATTCCAATGGAGAAATTCATATCCAGTATCACGAGGTCCACCTGCTCCTGCGCAATAGTGAGGGTTGCCTTCTCGGGATGAGGAAGTGTCAACACCCTCTCGAAATGATTTCCGAGCAGGAATTTCAATGCCGTGAGTATCGCGGGATTGTCGTCTATGCAGAGTAATGTTCCAAGTTTTTCCATAATTCTTTAGTTAACGTAATTATCGCCTTACGCCTACGGCGTTTTTTTAGACATAAATTATCATAAATTGACACGAATTTATCAAAAATTACTCTCAGAGAGAAAATTTATGGATAATTTATGTTAATTCGTGGTAATTTATGTCATTAAAAAACGCCGTAGGCGAAATCAATTCATTGAATTGGTGCAAAGTTAGATATAAAAAAGCGTATTAGCTGTAAAAAAAATAGACAAAAAAATGGCTGGACGTTATCACAACGCCCAGCCTAAGGGAATTAATACAAAAATAATGAAAATAATAAAAAGAATTATATATAGGGTTTGTTTTGGATGCAAATTTAATTGAAAAAAATTTAAATTGCAAATCTTTAAATTAAAATTTTATAAACTATTCGTATCTTAGCGCATTTATAGGATCGAGGTTGGCGGCCTTTTTGGCAGGATACCATCCAAAGAATATACCCGTTGCGGCGCAAACCGCAAACGAAGTAATTATGGCTGAGATACTTATGATAAACGGCCAGCCTAATGCCAGCGATATCACATAGCTGAGAAACAATCCGAAAACTATTCCTATAAAACCTCCCACGAGGCTCAGCATGCTGCTCTCCAGCAGAAACTGAAACATGATATCCCGGCTGCGTGCGCCTATCGCGGTGCGCAGGCCTATCTCCTTGGTGCGCTCTGTTACAGTCACATACATGATATTCATGATGCCTATGCCGCCCACTATCAGCGATATGGAGGCTATGGCAGCTAATAGCACTGTAAGGAATCCCGTTATCGTGTTCAGCATCGACAGCAGCTCGGCCTGGGTTCTTACGTCAAAATCGTTTTCGTCGCCGTCCTTTATCTTGTGGCTGGCCCTCAGAGTCTCCGAAATCTCGCTTACGGCTATGTCGCAGGCGTCCTCGCTTACGGCCGAAGCGTATATCATGTGGAGGTGCTGGGTGGCCAGCAGGCGTTTCATCACGGTGGAGTAGGGGGCTATCACTATGTCGTCCTGGTCCTGTCCCATCTGGTTTTGGCCTTTGGCAGCTAATACGCCTATTATCTTGAACGGCGTCTTGCCGAACCTTATCTCCTGGCCTACAGGATTTTCACCGTCGGGAAAAAGGTTGCTGGCCACTGTCTGACCCACGAGGCAGACTTTCTTGAATTCCTGAATGTCCTTCTCTGTAAAGTTGGTTCCCTTCTCGATGTCATATTTTCTGATACGTATCAGCTCGGTGGATCCTCCCTGCATGGAGCCCGGCCAGTTGTTGGATCCGCGAACCATCTGCCCGGCCGTGCTCACCATGGGCGATACCATCTCTACGTGCCGGCATTTGGCCTTGATGGCTTCCACGTCCTTTACCGTAAGCGACTGCGAGTTGGAGTTCCCCATGTTGACACCGCCGCGGTGCTGATTGGTGCGCATTACCATTATCAGATTGGTGCCCATCTGCGATATCTGCTCATTGATATTCTGCGACGAGCTCTGTCCAAGGCTCACCATCGCTATCACCGACGATATGCCTATGATGATGCCAAGCATGGTGAGCAGCGACCGAGTCTTGTTTCTGAGTATTGCCTGATAGGCTATCTTGAGTAAGTTGCTGAAGTTCATAGCAGGTGATTGAAGTAATTGAAGTGATAGAAGTAATTGAAGTGATTGAAGTGATTGAAGCGTTCTGTTACTTCAATTACTTCAACATTCAATCACTTAGTTAGTAGTCCTCGCTTGTGGGCAGGGCGTCGAGCGCCTTGCGGGCCGATTGTGTGTCTACGGCCACGTCCTTGGTTATGCGGCCGTCGCGGAGCATTATTGTGCGCGATGTAAAACAGGCTATATCAGGCTCGTGTGTTACAAATATTATGCTCTTGCCCTCCTGGTGCAGTTTCTGGAACAGCGCCATTATCTCGTATGATGTTCTGGTGTCGAGGTTTCCGGTGGCCTCGTCGGCCAGTAGGATTACGGGATCGTTTACTATGGCTCTGGCAATGGCCACTCTCTGCTGCTGGCCTCCCGAAAGCTGGTTGGGCATGTGCTCCATCCTGTCCTGAAGGCCCACCTGCTCCAATGCGTGTATTGCCCTCTCGCGCCGCTCCTTGGATGATATGTTTCTGTTGTAGAGCAGCGGAAGCTCCACCTGCTCTACGGCTGATGTTCTTGGCAGGAGGTTGTAGCTCTGGAATACGAATCCGATTTTGCGGTTTCGCACATTCGCCAGCTCGTCTTTCGACAGGTTGCTCACCGGAGTGTTGTCTATGTAATACTCGCCCGCGGTGGGCTTGTCGAGACAGCCCAGGATATTCAGCATTGTGGATTTTCCGCTGCCGGAGGTTCCCATTATGCTTACAAACTCGCCCTCGTTGATATCGAAGCTCACGCCCTTGAGCGCCCTTACTGTCTCGCTGCCTACGATGAACTCGCGTTTCAGGTTCTCTATTCTGATTATTGGATTCATATTGGTTATCTTCCTCGTCTTCCTGGGGGCGGGCCAAAAAGGCTTACTCCCTGTTTGCGTTTTTCCTCTTTTGTCTGTATGGCAGCTGATAGCACAATTGTATCGCCCTGCTGCAGATTGCCGCCTGTCACTATGGCGTATACACCGTCGTCCAGGCCTGTGGTAATGCTTACAGGGTGTATCGAGTTGCCGTTTTTCAGCCAGATGGTCTGCTGGTTGTCGTTGGTGGAGGTTGTATTGTTTTCGCCATTAGCTGATGGCAAACCTACCTGCTGGCCCAGCATGTGGAAAACCTCGAACCCGGGCTCGAAGCTGAGTGCCTGAAGCGGTACGCAGAGCGCGGTCTCCTCCTTGGTGATTATGGAGATGGAGGCCGTCATTCCGGGGAAGAGTTTCTCCTCGGGGTTGGGCGCGTGGATTACTACTGTGTATGTTACTACGTTGCTGGTGGTTATGGGTTTCAGACGGATGGATTTTACCGAGCCCTCAAAGACTTCGCCGTTGTAGGCGTCTACGGTGAAGGTGCATTTCTGACCCACTTTCACCTGGCCTATGTCGGCCTCGTCAACATTGGCCTCCACCTGCATGTTCTTGAGGTCTTTGGCTATCACGAATAGGGTAGGGGTGCTGAATGACGACGCCACTGTCTGACCTTCCTCGATGTCCTTGCTGAGGATTACTCCGTCGATGGGCGAGTAAATCTCTGCGTATCCGAGGTTTACGCGCGATTCGCGGAGCTGTGTCTGGGCGTTCAGCAGCTGTGATTTGGCCTGTATCAGCTGGTTTTCTGCGTCCTCCATGTCCACCTGCGTGGCGGCCTTGGCCTCGTAGAGTTCCTTGGTGCGGTTGTAGGTCTGCTGTGCGCGTTTCAGCTGGCTCTCGGCACTTGTTACCGAGTTGGTGGCCTGTGTAAGGCGCTCTGAGAGAGTCGATTTGTCGAGCTCGGCCAGCAGCTGACCTTTGGTTACATGGCTGTTGTAGTCCACGTAGAGTTTCTTTACGATGCCCGATACCTGTGTGCCGACTTCCACCTCGTCAACAGGCTCCAGGTTTCCCGTGGCGGTCACGTTGTTCTGAACTGTATTCACATTAGCTGCCTCGGTCTGGAATATCAGCTCCTTCTTCTCTGGCCAGCAGGATTTTAGGATTATCAATAATAGTATTACGCCTATTATTATCAGGATGATTTTTTTCATATTTTTTTGTGTTGTCCGTAGGTAAAAAAATCTGACGATTTTTGTGTTTCCGTAGGTAAAAAAAATCTTACGATTTTTGTGCACCTACGGTTATTGATACTTTGTCCCCATTGGGGACATGATTGTCTTTTTATAGTTCGATGCTTTCGCCGGTGTATACGTCGAGGATTTTGCGGTGGAGTATGAAACCGTATTTTACGTTTATGTACTCGTTGAGCACCGCTATGTAGTTGTTTTGCTGCTGAAGGAGGTCTACGGCCACTATGGCGCCTACCTCAAATCGTTTTTTGTAGGCGTTGTAGCTGGCCAGGTATGCGTCTTTCCGCTGCTGATATGCTTTGTAGCGCTGATACTCAAGGTTGGTGTTGCGCCATTGGTTGATTACGGTTCTGGTGATTTCCGATTCGGTCTGCTGGAGCTCCAGCTGTGCCTGTTGCTGCTGTATCCGTGCGCGGGTGGTTTGCAGTTTGGCTTGTCCGCGGTCCCAGATGGGGTAGGAGAGCGATATGCCTATCTGCTGAGAGAATCTGTTTTTCAGCTGCGCTCCCATGTCGTCGAAGTCGGTGTGGCCGGTGTTTATTCCAGCTGATGCCGATATATTTGGGCGGTGTCCTGCCTTGGCTATTTCTATGGCCGTGTTGGCTATCTCCATTGTGTTTTTGGCCAGCTGAATGTCGGGCATGTGTTCCCTGGCCCGTGTTACTGCCTCGTCCTGGCTCATCATCAGCGCCATCTGCTCTATTATTGTGGTGTCGGGGGCTTGTATGGTGAGCTCGGCGTATGGGTCCATGCTCATGTATTGTTTCAGATTTAGGAGCGATGTCTCCAGCGAGATTGCCGTGTTTAGCGAGTCGGTGATATCGCGCTGATACTGGGCCTTCAGCATCAGATAGTCGCTCTCTATCATGGCGCCCACCTTGTAGCGGCTCTCTCCGCGGCTCAGCTCCTCGCGCGAGCTGCTCATGATGCCTTCCTGGTATCGTAGCCTCTCTATGCACGATAGCGCATTCAGGTATTCGTTCAGGATTTGTATTGTCAGCTGGTCGTTGTATTGGGAGGTCTGTATCCTGGTCTGCTCGGCCTGCAGACGGCTTTGCTCAATGTTGTTTTTTATGGATCCGCCGCTGTAGATGGTTGTGCTGGCGTTTATTCCTATATTTCCGGATATGTTCACCTTGTCCATGTCGCCGGTGTGGTTCATGTTTTCGCTTGCCGATGCGCTCACGGAGGGCAGCCGGTTGTTTCTGCTCTGCTGATACGTGGCTTCTGCACTCTCCTCGTTCAGCAGGCGCGATTTGCGTGTGTAGCTGTTGCCCATGGCGAATTGCAGACAGTCTTCCAGTGTGAAGTTGTAGCTCTGCTGCAGGGTGTCGGGCTGTGCCGCTGACGAGAGAGAGATTGCTGCAAAAATTATCAGTATGAGAAATTGTTTATACATTTTTTCCATAATTACATTGTTTTGATATTCGGAAAAAGAAAAGGTTTAATTATTGGAAGAATTAAAAGTTTGTCCAATATTGTTGGACAAACTTGGGGTTTTTAAAAGTTTGTCCAATATTGCCGGATAAACTCGGAAATTTTAAAAGTTTGTCCAATATTGCCGGAAGAATTTGGAAAATCAAAAAGTTTGTTTAATTTTGTCGGACTAATTCATTAATATTATTGGCTATGATTTTCAAACGAGAACTATATCTTTCGCAGATTCGTCCATATTACGATATGGATTTGATAAAGGTGCTTACAGGTATCCGACGAAGCGGCAAATCTATGATACTCAAGATGATAATGGATGAGCTTGCTCAGAATGGTATTGATAGGGACCATATCATTTTTATGAATTTTGAGGATATTAGCTTTTCTTATATAGTTGACGCACTGGCTCTTAATGATTATATAAAATCCAAAATTGTTGATTCCAAAAAATATTATATACTTATCGACGAGGTTCAATATGTAGAGAATTTCGAGAAAGCATTAAGCAGTTTCAAGGCTACTCTTAATTGCTCTATATTTGTAACTGGTAGTAATTCAACCCTTTTGAACGGTGAGATGGCTACATTGCTTACCGGGCGCACAAAGGAATTCAAGATATTGCCGTTTTCGTATAAGGAGTCGGTAGATTTTTTGAAATTCAGAGGCATAGAGGTTCCCCGCAATTTCTTTTATGACTATCTGAAATGGGGCGGATTCCCTCAGCGATTTGATATGTTTGACGAGATGAGTGTATTCTCTTATCTCTCTGACCTTTATAATTCCATTAAGTATAAGGATATTGTGAGCAAGAATTCACTCGACAAAAACAAGTTTGATAAATTTGCCTCCTACATTTTGTCTAACTGTGGATCTACCTTCACTCCCGACAATCTGATTAATTATGACAAGACTAATAATTCAAAGGGAAAAGCCGAGATTTCCAAGACTACCCTTTATTCATATTCGGAGTATCTTGAGAGGGCGTATCTTGTAAACAAGATTCAGCGTTTCGACATATCCGGCAAGAAGGTGCTCATCACTCAGGAGAAATATTATGCTATGGATATGGGATTGTGCACTATCAATACCAATACCATAAACTATCAGGATACGTTTTTCCTGGAGAATTTGATATATCTGGAGCTCCTGCGCCGCAATTACCTTGTCTTTATAGGCAAGACATTCAAGGGCGAGGTGGATTTTGTAGCGGTTAAGCAGTCAAAGAAATGTTTTATCCAGATATCCTATCTGCTTAATTCAGAAAAAACTGTGGAGCGGGAATTCTCGGCCTTCGATTGTATCAAAGATAATTCGCCCAAATATGTATTCTCTTTAGACGAAATGGATTTTTCACGCAATGGTATTACACATATTAATATAATTGATTTCCTTATGGGAGACAAGGATATCAGTATCAGCTAGCAGCCAATATTGTATCGTTCTGAATCCTTTCCTCGTTTTTTTTCTATGCTTCCTTCCACTATGACTCTTCTTGCTGTCTGTTTTGCCAGAGCTTGAAGAGTTATATTTTCTTATCTATATTCAGACAGTGGTTATTATATATATTATTAAAAAAGTCTGCTTTTTTTTTTTTTTGAACGTTTGCATTACTTTTGCGGTATTGAGTTTGAGTGATGACGTTTTGTTAATTCCAACTGGGTATTACACACTTATAGTCAATTGAGCAAATGGAATAATCATTAATAAAACACAATATGAGCAATGTATTTTTAAAACTTTCAGGTGTGGCCTTATTAGCCTCTCTGCAGATGTCGTGTGGTGCACAGACAGACAATCAGGGAGTGCGAACAGCTGGCATTTCTATCAATGTGATGGAGGTGCAGAAGACATATTCTTACGATCAGACTCTGCAGTCTAAGCCTGTGCTTAGCGTGATGGGAGAGTCTATGGCGCTTACGGACAGTTGCGAGACGGTGATGTCGCTTGTGGATTCTGTAATTACAAAGTATGGATTCCTGAAGAGGGGCAAGGATGTATCGTCCAATCTCAAGGATTCTACCTTTGAGCCTACAAATGTAATCGATATTGTAAGGACCGATAAGTCGGGTGTTGAGTCTAAGTATCTTGCTATTGTGGATGCCGACGACAACAGGCTCTATGTATTGGCAAAGGACGGCAAGAGGCTCAAGGAGACTCCTATTGCGGATTGTAATCTGGCTGGTAGGATTATATCAATAGCTTTGCCGGCAGCAAGTGCTAATGCGGATACTGCCCAGGTGGCTGTCGCCGAGCCTGAGTTTGATATTGAGGAATATCTGCGCAAGCGCAAGGAGACCGAGGCCAAGGTGCTTTCCATGCTTGATGGCTGCAAGATAGAGAGTGCCTATCTTGTGGATCCTCAGGCTGATAAGGCTGAGAAGATTCAAGGTTTTTCTATAATCGACAAGTCGAAGGAGAATCCCAAGCCGGCTCTTGTATCCCTACTTTGTGATACAGCCTCGTATGTCAACTCAAATATCGTAAACAACTGCGCTTTTATGCCGGATGTGGCTTTCGTGGTTGAGAAAAACGGTCAGAGGGTAGAGTTTCTGTTGTCGTTCTACTGCCAGGCTGTTGTGTTCTATACTCCAGAAGAGCAGGTCCGTCGCGACTTCTCGCCTAAGTATGACGAGATTCTTAAGGCTGTTATCGAATATTTTCCAACTGATAATTATATTAAACATTACATAAGATGATGAAAGGATTTACCAACAAGATAGTGCTGACAATAGTATTGATGTTGTCGGTAGCCCAGATATTGCAGGCACAGACTATGCACGTGTTGCTTTTCGTAAACGAGAAGGAAGTGGGCCGCGAGGTTGACAGATGTGCCGATATGAATAATATGTACAACTTTTTCAATACTATAGCTCAGACTATCGGCTATAGGTTTAGCTGTACAAAAAACAGTGACACCAAGTTTACCAGAACACAGGCAATGTCGGAGCTTCGCCGTCTTCAGACAAGAGGTCTGGTAGGTGGTAATGATGTGGTGGTGTTCTATTATAGTGGACATGGATTCAACGATGCAACTACCGCACAGGACTATTGGCCCTCTATGTGCCTTTTCGACGATGATCTAAGAAGGATGGCACCGCTCAAGCAGCTTGATGTTAAGAAGGAACTCGACAAGATTCCAGTAAAGCCTCGTCTTGTGCTCTGTATTGCAGATTGCTGCAACAATGTCTATGATCCACGCAACAATCCTTCGATATCGTATGGCATGGATCCAGCTACCGTAAGAAACCTGTTTGTTGGCGGCAAGAAGAAGGTGGTGATGACTTCCGCAAGCAAGCAGGGACAGTATTCGCTGAGTAATTTAAGATATGGTGCATACTTCGGTATTTCTTTCCGAGAGGCTATCAACAACGCACAGCCTGGCGCCACATGGAATTCCGTGATGGAGTATGCAAAGAAAAGGACTCTCTATTATACTGACAATCAGCAGACTCCTCAGTACAAAGTATCTGAGACATTGGATCTTTATGACGAATAATCTATGAGAAAATTTTTTGTTACATTATTTTGTGTGGTCTGTGTCGTGCTGGCTGTATTGCAAGCCCCGGCCCAGACCATGCATTTCATATACTTTTCCAATACCCACGATTCGGAGGTGGGGCTTTCATCTGAAATTGCCAACAAATATTTCCTCTATAATTTTGTTGATAGGGTGAAGAGTTGCGCGGGCCTTGACGTGAGGAAGTATGTATATACCGATTATGACTTCAAGCTCTCAAAGCTCAATTCCATATTGAGCAGCCTGACTACGCAGTCCAACGACGTGATATTCTTCTATTACACGGGACACGGCATGAACGACGGCTATACACAATGGCCGTCTCTCACATTTGCCGTAAATGAGAAGAAGGATTTGATATCCATCTACAATACCCTGAAGGCTAAGCCCCACAGGCTTCTTGTGGTGGCTTCGGAGGCATGCAACAAGGTATATGGCGGACGTTCCAGCAACGGAGGCGGAACGGTATCTTACGATATAAACGATCCCTACTGTCAGAACTACCGCAACCTTTTCGCAAACCAGGCTGGAGAGTATCTGATCACCAGCAGCAAGCGCGACCAGAAGTCCATAGCCTTCATAGGCGAGCTTGGATGTTTCACACGGTCGTTCAAGGAGGTGCTGGAGGGACAGACTGTGTATAGGACCTGGGAATCGTTTTTCCAGGCGGTAAGTTCCCAGACCTTGCGTAATGCACAGAATATAGAGGGCAAGGACCAGAACCCCATCTATGAGGTTCATCCAAGGGCATATACCCCACCATCGTCGGGCAGTGGCGGTGGCTCATCTGTTGAGAAGAAGGTTTGGTTCACCTCTGTGTCGCTTACTGCAAATGAGAGCTGGAATGGAACACAGAATCTCGGCATACATATCAAGTTTGACGTGAAAGGCTACAGGGGGCAGAGCCTCAAGATGATGGCTTATCTGTATTCGTCGCCAGGCAACAATGTGGTAGCACCCTCCACTGGCAGCTACACCGATGGAAACCGCAACGTAGCTGCAGGCCAGTCCTTTACTCCAAATTACGACGGGAGTAATTGGAGCGATTTCAAACTCTATATCCCCAACGACAAGCTTAATATCTCGTCTTCGGGCACTTACTATGTAAGGGCAATCGTCTGGGACGGAAACAACAAACTAGCCGTATCAGATTATTCCAGCGTGTATCTGTCTGCACCGTATTCTTCTGGAGGAGGCTCCTCTTCTGGCTCCGGTAGCGGTTCCAACCAGACCATCTACGCCAACGGCGTGCCTATAGAGATGGTGTACGTTCAGCACGGCACCTTCACCATGGGCGCAACCTCAGAGCAGGGAAGCGACGCTTGTTCTGACGAGAAACCTGCACACAGCGTAACCCTTACCAGGGATTATTACGTAGGCAAATATGAGGTGACGCAGAAACTCTGGAAGGCCGTAATGGGTAATAATCCTTCTAATTTTAAGGGTGATGACCTGCCGGTGGAGCAAGTCTCATGGAACGACGTTCAGGAGTTCCTGAGAAAACTAAACTCCATCACAGGCAGAAACTTCCGCCTGCCCACTGAGGCGGAGTGGGAGTTTGCCGCCCGTGGCGGAACAAAGAGCCGGGGCTACAAGTACAGCGGAAGTAATGATGTCGGATCTGTGGCTTGGTATGATGGCAACTCAGGCAGCAAGACTCATACCGTTGGCTCCAAGTCATCCAATGAGCTTGGCATTTACGATATGACGGGCAATGTCTGGGAGTGGTGTCAGGATTGGTTTGATTCGGGTTATTACAGCAAGTCGCCAAGTACTAATCCCACAGGAGCGTCTACTGGCTCTCGCCGCGTGGACCGTGGGGGCAGTTGGCTCAACAACGCGAGGCGCTGTCGCGTTTCGTACCGCATCAACGACTACCCCGACTTCAGGTACGCCAGCATAGGGTTCCGCTTAGCGCTCTAGTTTTAATCCTTGAAAATACTCAACTCAAAAAAATAATTAGAACCCTAAAAATATCAGAATTGGGTTCAGACTGCAGCGAGCATTAAGCTGCCGCTGTCAGAACCCAATTCCGATATTTTTTATAATAAAAATTATTATGCAAATTAAGATTTTTTCTATTCCGCTGTTGGATAACGATGGTCAAATGGAAGAATTCAATCATTTTCTGCGAGCCAATAAGATAATTGACATACAGAAAAATATTGCTGTGCACAACGGAAATTCCATTTGGAGTTTCTGTGTAACATATATGCCAACTGCAAATGGTGCTTCTCAAAATTACGATGGCAATAAGCGGAATGGTGGCAGCAAGGCCAGGGAAGATCTGTCGCCATTGGAGCAGTTGAGATTCGAGGTGTTGCGCAAGGTACGCAGAGCCACTTCTGATGAGTTGGGACTACCGGCATATATGATCTTCACAGATCAGGAACTTGCCCAAATATGTAAATTGTCTCAGCCTTCAGAGGAATTGATAAAAGGCAATCAAGGTATTGCCAAGAAACATTCCGAGGCTTACGCAATGATTTTCAAGAATATTGATTTCGATAAAATTGTTTTGAATGAAGCGAATAAACAATTTGGTGCCACAGATAGCGAATCTGGACAATCTGTATCTGGCTTTCAGCAAGGCTTGCAAGGGAAAGCAGTGGAGCCGTGAGGTACTTGATTTCAGGAGTGATTTCGATAGGAATATTCAACAGATTCGTAATGAATTACTTTCTGGCGATGTGTCGGTGGGTGATTATAGGTATTTCACAATCCACGATCCCAAGGAGAGACTTATCTGCGCCGCCGCTTTCAGGGAGAGGGTTGTCCATCACGCCATTATGAATATCTGCCACCAGTATTTTGACCGTCAGCTGATATATGATACCTACGCAACACGGATAGGCAAGGGGCAATATGCCGCACTCGATAGGGCAATGGACGCTCTTAAGAGATATAAATGGATTTGCAAACTCGATTTCAGAAAATATTATTATACCATAAGCCATAATATCCTCAAGCAAAAACTCCGTCATATATTCAAGGACAACACGCTTCTAAAAATTTTCGACAGAATTATTGATACTTACCAAGTATCAGATGGTCTGGGCCTCCCTATAGGCAACCTAACCAGCCAGTATTTCGCCAATTATTACCTGTCGTCGCTCGACCATTATTGCAAGGAAACCATCAAAATGCCAGTCTATATCAGGTATATGGACGATATTCTCATAGCTGCCGATAGCAAAAATCAAATCAGGAATTTCGTAGCAAGCATTGATGGATATTCGCAAGAGAAACTTCTATTGACATTGAAACCTCCCATCATCCACACCTCGCCACAGGGAATGTCATTTTTGGGATACCGTATTATGCCATACAGGTATTTTCTAAATGGGCGTAGCAAGCGCCGTTTCCGTACCAAACTCATAGAGGCTGAGCACAATCTTCAGTCAGGGATATGGACGGAACAGGAATACATTGACCACGTGGAGCCACTTATGGCATTCGTGCGTCACGCTCAAAGTATTGATTTCGTAAGATCGTGTATCAAAGAAATTATATAATTAAGGTATCTGCCGTAACTGGCTCTAACCGCGTGAACCGTGGGGGCAGTTGGAACAACAACGCGAGGAACTGTCGCGTATCGAACCGCAACAACAACAACCCCGACAACAGGAACAACAACATAGGGTTCCGCTTAGCGCTCTAGCTTATAATTTTGTAGTTGAGTATATATCAAGGATTATAAACAGGCAGATATCTTGGATATTGTAAATGATATCCTAAACCGGATTCTCTTGTAGAATCTTATCATCCCGGTGCTGGTAGGCGAATGATTGCCGGACGCTCCGGGATGTTTTTATTATTGCTTATCTTTCCACAAGCACACCTTTGCCGTTTTCGCAGCGGATAAGGTCGCTGTGTGAGCGGTCACTCATATTCTTTACAAGCTCATAGCCGTCTTCGGTAGCAAATACCCTTATGTACTTGAATTCTGTTACAGGCAGTTTTGTGGCGTTGTCTATTACACCCCATGATGTATTCAGCTTTACAGCCTGCAGTCCACCTGCGTATGCTTCCGCCTTGTCGTCGTAGATATAGTCCACTATCACGTATTCATTGGAATCCACAAAACCAAGCTTGCCGTCCTGCCTTGCTGCGGTGCATTTGCTTAGGTCGGCGTTGTTGAGTATTTCCATACACTTTTTCAGTTGCTCAGATATATATGGATCGTTGTCCATCATCAGCATCATCTCGTAAAATTTTTTGGCCCTTGCAATATTCTTGCTGTTGAAATGCTCGTCGGCCTCGCATTTTGGCTCTTCTATTGCAGGTTTTACTGTTTCTTTCTCGGGCTCTTGTTCAGCCTGAATAGGTGTCTGTGCCTCTTGTTCTGCTAGAGCCTCTTGTGGGTCTTCGGCTGAGTTTCTTGTAAGGTACAATATTGCAATCAAGGCCATAAGACCTATGATTGCAATTATGATTATGTTTTTTTTCTTCGGCATGGAATGCATTTGGGCATTTAGGTCGGTCAGCAAATCCTCACAGTCGTAATATCTCTCTTCTGGATTTTGTCTGGTGGCCTTGGTGATTACTTTTTTGAAATTTTGATTGTTTACAGATTGGGCACTTCTGTCCTGTATGCTTCCTGCTGCCATTTCAAGCAATATCAAGCCTATGGCATATATGTCGGCGCGTTGGTCCACATTGTTGCCATGGGTCATCTGCTCGGGAGCGGCGTATTTGGGAGTGCCCACTTTCTGCATCCTGTCCTCGTAACTGTCGGCGTATGCCAGCCCGAAATCCAGGATTTTAGCATTGTTGCCGCGGTATGTAATCATGATGTTGTCGGGTTTCAGGTCGCGGTGTACAATCTGCTTTCTGTGTACATAGCTGAGTGCATTGCAGATCTGGCTGATGATTTTCTTTATCATAGCCTCGTTGCCCTCAAACTCCTTGTTTCTGATACATTCCGATAATGGGCGTCCATCTATGAACTCCTGGGTATAGAACAGCCCGTCGGCATCCTCTCCCTTGTCCAGTATTTTTACAATATTCTCATGATCGAGATTGTAAGCATTCTCGAATTCCTTTATAAACAGCGATTTGTATTGCTCGTTGTTCTTGAATTCGGGTTTAATGCGCTTTATGATAATCCATTTGCCATGCATTTTGGCCTTATATACCTTCGCCATGGCACCCTGTGACGCCAATTCCTGTATATCAGTGAATTTGTTGCCAAAAGGGGCTTGGTCTTCTGGTATGAAACCGGAATTGTTGTCGGATGGAATAAATCCTGAATTGATGTTTATTGTGTTACCCATTGTTTATGTTCTTAGCTCCTTGCTATCGGCATTGTCTGGTTCATGGTGTTGGCTATCATTATTATGGAGCTCGATACCTCCAGTATGTCGAAGTCTTTGTTTAGTTTCAGCTGATATATTTTCTCTCCGTTCAGCTCATCTACTTGCTCTATTCTGCTGTCGAGAAACTGAAGGCTCGGAAACTTCATCATGAGGTTTTGCCTGAGTATGCTTGTGTATTTCTGGCATTTGGACCTTACCTCGGCATCAAAATTCCTTCTGAAAATCTCGTCCTGGTCCTTGGAATACCAGATCTTGAAATCGTCGTATTTCGAATCGTTGTTGATGCCGATTATCTCGTTGCCTGAGTTCTTGGTGTTCAGGATCTCGCAGATATTGATGCTCTCGCCATAGTTGTCGCAGTTGTCGCGGGGACACATGTCGTTGTTCAGCCAGTTCATCTGTATACCCTCCAGATATATCTGTCCGTTGTGACGGCAGAAACGCACATTCTCGAGGTCTATTCCTATGATGGCTTTCTCGTGGTGGCGCTTGATGTATAGCACCTTCTGATCGCCCTTGTCGCTGCCGAAAGGATTCAGCATCATGCTCTTCTTGATGTCCTGGCCGTGGAATGTGGATCTCACATTCTCCTGTTTCACCACATAGCCCTCTCTCTCGTATTCGCTGGTCTCGAGCTTGAGCACCATGTTCTCGTTGTTGCTTATCGATTTGTATTGCTTGGCGGTGTCTAACTCCGATTCCAGGCGCTTGATTACCAGCTCACGCTCACGGGCCTTGTCTTCCAGGAACTTCAGCTGGCTCTCCAATTCGTTTTTCTCCTCCAGAATCTGCCTCTGCGCCGATACCTCGCCGGACAGGCGCGACTGTATTTCCTCGTCTATTACCTTGCTTATTGGCTTGTAGATCAGGAATGTTATTATCACCGACAGAATGTTGCTTATTATTATAGCCAGAAAACCGGGCATTACGAATGCGATATCCAAAAACGTGAAAAACGCAATATTGGATATCAGCAGAATGCCGCACAGCGCTATGGTAAGCACTTTTTTTGTATCAGCTAATAGCTTTTTTATGTTGAAGAAGTTGCTCATTTTTGTTGTTAATAGCAGAATCTTGATGCGATGTTTTGGGCAGTAGTAGTGTCGCCACTATCGGTAAAACGCCAGTATGCCGAGTTTATCATTCTTGGAATGTCGCTCAGTACTTTGATATTAAGCAGTTGCGACAGTTCGAGGAATTTCATCTTCTTGGATTCTGTATTGGCTATTTCGCCGATTTTCTTTTCCTGATATTTGTCGAATGAGCGCTGCTCTTTCATCCACATGCTGGCTGGTATCAGAGTGCCGGCTTCCAGCCTGTCGGCTATATCGGGAGTTATTGAGCTTTTGCCTGATATAATGCTGTTGATTATATCCTCGCTTACGGATATTGTTTTTGCGAAATCTCTGGCAGAGATTCCCATTTCCGACAGCTTTTCCTCCAGCATCTCGCCGGGATGGTATGCTATCGCAATCTTTTCCAGTTTATATAATTCCTTAATATAGTTTTTCATGCGCCAAAAATAGAAAAATATTTTTATAAACCCAAGAAAAACTATTACCTTTGCGGAGTAAAAAACTTCACAAAAACATCATGAACAATACCGGAAAAATTCCTGTAACCATCCTTACAGGCTTTTTGGGTGCAGGCAAAACCACACTCCTCAACAATATTATTAAGAAATACAAGGACAAGAAGTTCGCTGTTATCGAAAACGAGTTTGGCGAGATGGGCATCGACGGCGGCCTGATTGTGGGCAATGTGTCTCAGATAGCTGAGCTGAGCAATGGCTGTATCTGCTGCAACCTGAGCGACGATCTGCAGGCCACTCTCAACAATCTCCTTACATCCAGATACTCTTTCGACAACATTCTGGTGGAGACTACGGGTATTGCCGACCCCGCCGGTGTGATAGATACTTTCATCGGTTTCGAGGAATTTGTAAACAAGTTTGTGGTGGATTCGGTAATCTGTCTTGCCGACGCCATGACCTACGAGGATTCAGCTGCCGAGGAGCCGGAGGTTCACCGTCAGCTGGCCGTGGCCGATATCATCATCCTAAATAAGATAGAGGACGTATCGCCCGAATATGGCGAGCACGTCAAGAAACTTATCCGCTCTGTAAATCCTACTGCCACAATGTATTGCGTATCGCAGGCCAATATCAGCAACTGCGATATCATAGAGACATTCGCATACTCATCGAGCAATGTGGAAAAATTGGTGGCAGATTTCAGAAACGCCACACCGCTCAAGTTCGATATGTCGGATTTCCAGAATACGCTGCAGTTTGCCAAGAACCCATCCAACAAGCACAACGACGCATTCCGCCACAGCATTGTATCGGAGGGCTTTGTAATAAAGGGCGACATGGACGAGAAAAAATTCGTGTACTGGCTGCAGGGCATCCTCACATACAATGAGGCAAGCGTTTTCAGAGTAAAAGGCATACTATCGCTGGCCGGCAAAAACAAGAAATTCATCCTCCAGTCGGTCTGCAACTTCTTCCTCGTGGATGAGGCCGAAGACTGGCAGCCCGGCGAGGAGCGCTATTCCAAGATTGTCTTCATAGGCAAGAAACTGGACCGCGACGCCATCCAGGGCTATCTGGAGGGATTTGTAATTTAGTTTGTAGAGCTCGTAGAGAGTACGGCTCGTAGAGACGCACGGACGTGCGTGTATTAAGTTCAAAGTTTAAAAGATTAGAGATGCGCCACACCAACAATAAACATAGAAATACACCATCGGCACCGGCCGAGATCAAGTTTGTATCCGACAAGGAAGGGCTTCTGCTCGACATCCTGCTCGAGAAGATAAACGACCGCAGCAAGACCAAGGTCCGCGAGATGCTCAAGAGCGGACGCGTGGTAGCCGGCGGAATAGCAACATCAGCCTTCGATTTCCCCGTGAAGCGGGGCATGGAGATCCGCGTACTCCCCAAGCCGAGACTCATGAAGGAGGGCGGTATCAACAATTCGCAGGTTGATATCCTCTATGAAGATTACGATGTAATAGTGATCAACAAGAAGGAGGGACTGCTATCTGTGGGCACCGACGGCGACAAGGAAAACACTGCCTATCACATTGTGAATATGCACGTTAAGAAACAGGGCCGCAATCATCATATCTACGTGGTTCACCGTCTGGACCGCAAGACATCGGGCGTAATGATGTTCGCAAAGTCGATGGCCAGCCGCGACATTCTGCGCAACAACTGGAGCGAGATGGTTACCGAGCGTTCATATTATGCAGTGGTGGAGGGTGTGCCTCAGTACAGAAAGGATTCCATAAAGTCTTATCTCACAGAGGATAAGATGCTCAAGATACATTCGTCGTTCATCAACAACGGCGGACAGATGGCCGTAACTAATTACGAGGTTCTCCAGAACAACGACGAGTATTCGCTCGTAAAATGCAACCTCGATACCGGCCGCAAGAACCAGATTCGCGTTCAGATGTCGGCGATAGGTCATCCCGTGGCAGGCGATGCCAAATACGACGCCAAGACCAATCCTCTGAAGCGTGTTTGCCTTCATGCTGCCACACTCCAGTTCAAGCATCCCAAGACCGGCAAGCAAATGAAGTTTGAGGTTCCAGTACCCAACGGATTCTTCAAGGTGGTAAGGAAACAGGACAACGCTCCCAAGGCCGAGGAGAAAAAGTAGTTTCTCCCTTATATCCTGATACCCATCACGATGATGTCATCCAGTTGCTGATGGTCGCCTTTCCATCTGTCGAAATCGTTTTCTATGGTTTTCTGCTGATGGGCGAGGGGCTCGTGGCCAATGGTTTTTATCAGGTTGAGAAGCCTTGCCGACGAATATTTCTTTCTTCGGCCCTGCTCGTTAAGTCCAAACTGGTCGATTATTCCGTCGGAATACATATAGAACGTGTCGCCGGGTATTATGTCGATTACATTATCCTGAAAATCACCATATTCGTTTATGTGTATGCCTATAGGCATCTTGGTGGCGGTATATTTGGTGACCTCTCCGTTTCGGAATCTTATCAGCGGACGGTTGGCACCGGCGTAGTGCATGGTTTGCTCCTTCTCGTTGATAATCAGCATGGCGAGGTCTATTCCGTCGTGATTGTCCTCTGCGTGGTCCGCCTGATGGAGAGCCGTCTTCAGTCGGATTCGCATCTTGTCGAGCAGGTGGCCGGCCGACGGATCTTTCAGTATTGTGCTGTGGAGGTCGTTCAGGATGCTGATACCCAGCATACTTACAAAAGCTCCCGGCACACCGTGGCCTGTGCAGTCGGCCGCCACGGCTATCTTGTAGTCTCCTATCTGCTGGGCCCAGTAAAAATCTCCGGCCACCATGTTCAGCGGTCTGAAAATCACGAAATAATCCTTGAACAATCTTGCAAGCAGTTCGTTTTCGGGCATTGCGGCCCTCTGAATCATGCTCGCATAGTGGATGGATGAGGTGATGTCGTTGTTACGGCGCTGCAGTATAGTTTTCTGCTGCTCTATCTCCTCGTTCTTTTCCATGAGGTCGCTTCTCTGCGATAGAATCTCATCCTGTTTTTGCACAAGCTCGGCATTCTGGTGGTTTAGCTGGCCGTTCATCTTCTTGGCCTTGCGCAGCAGAGTATAGATGTATATACCTAATAGCGAAACAATTACGAGTATAGCTGATACAGCAGATATCATCATCTTGCCTCGGGTTTCGCGCCGGGCCTCCTCTATCTCGCGCTCCTTAAGTTGCTTGTCCAGCTCGTCCTGGGCAATGTTTCTTGTGGCCTTAATAGCGAAATCCACCTTTTGGCTGTTCATCAGGCTGTAGATAATCTTCTCCTGATACTTAATCACCATGTCGCTGTTGCCCATCAGGCTGTAATAATTAATCCAACCATTGTATATGGCGTTGGCGTGGTCCTCCTCGTAGTCCTTCAGTGAGTTTAGCATATCAGCTGCCTTGTCGAAATCGCCGGACAGGGCATTGTAGTTGGCCATGCAAAGATATATGTCGATAGTAGAGGCGTTGTCGTCCATGGTCTCGTGAATCTTGTATGCCTCGTCTATCAGCTCCTTTATTATTTTCATAGCTGATACAGAATCTGTACCAGTCACAATCTTGTCGTTTATCTCGGTCAGCATTGTGGAAGCGAGGGCGGTCTCGTTCACCATTATATTGTAGATGTCGTCCTGCTGCCGTGCCGTCTCTATCGATTTCCCGTATTCCTGCTTGGCCATCGTCAGCAGTTTTGGATCTTTTTCCTGAAGGTGCTGATACTTGGTCTGGTATAGCGAACCGTACATATTGTAATAGTTCTCTGTGTCGTCGCCTAATTCCTGCGACAATTCCTTGGCCGCATTCAGGCATTTCTCGGCCTCGTCGAATAGCGACTCGTGTATGCAGATAAGGCCGATTATATCGTACATGAACTTGATATTTACGGTGCTGTTCATCTCCTGATATATTTTCAGCGATGTGTAGTAATTGTCGAGGGCGGCGTTCATGTCTTTGGAGTCCTCGTAATAGCATCCCATCTCGTAATATCCGTTGGCGAGTATTCTCTTGTCCTTTATCGAGTCGCCTATCAGGATGGCCCTCGATGCGTATCTCCCGGCATTAGCAAAATCGCCTTTCATCATCGATGCCCACCATAGGAAATCGTTTCCGCGGGCTTCCATATATCCTTTGCTGTGTTTCTGCGATAGTTCTATAAGTTTCTGAGAGTAGAATTCCACCGAGTCGGCGTTGTAGTGTTCCTGGGATATTATGTATAGCGCCTTCAGCTTGTTTGTGTCGTTGTCGCTGAGAGTGTGGTATTTAGCTATCATACTGTCGAGCATGCCGCTCCCGTCGTTGCCTTGGCTCATAGCAGCTAATGGCATCGACATCAGTATCATTATTATTGCAGCTAATTGTTTCATGGTATATTGCCTAACTCACTGCAAATATAATACTAATATGAATATTTTGTTTTCAGCTGATATAATTTTTTTTATTAAATTAAGACAGCGCTTTCTGAACTTTCACGTTTTCAGAAGCGCTGTCTTGCTTTTATTGAAATATTGGCTTTGATTTTACTTGAACAGGCTGCCGAGGATGCTTCGTGTCAGCTTGCCCCAGAATCCCTCTTCGTTTGACGTGCTGGATTTCTTGGAATTTGATTTGGAGCCTGATGTGCCTTTTGTAAGGTTTTTGGTGGCTTCCTTGGCAATGGTGTTTACGGTGGACTTCACCAGTCCGCCCAGGAATCCGCCGTTCGACGATGATTTCGAGGATTTTTTCTCTTCCTTTTCCTTCTTCTCTTTTTCCTTTTGCTTGGCGGCTTTCTCCTGTTCCTTCTGAGCCTTTTCAGCTGCCTCCAGCAATACCTCGAAAGCGCTCTCACGGTCTATGGCCTCGTCGTATTTGCCGTAAATCTTTGAGCTGTTGATAATTGCCTTTCGCTGATAATCGTTTACCGCGCCTATCTGGCTGAGCGGGAACAGAATCTTGCAACGCTCCACAACTGATGGCGCGCCTTTCTCATCGAGCAGCGATACCAAAGCCTCGCCGGTCTCGAGCTCCTGTATGGCATCCACGGTGCTGAAGTTGGGGTTGGCGCGGAAACTCTCGGCTGCGGCTTTCACGGCCTTCTTGTCCTTGGGGGTGTATGCCCTGAGTGCGTGCTGGATTCTGTTGCCCAGCTGTCCGAGTATAGCATCCGGAATATCGCTTGGGCTCTGTGATATGAAATAGATGCCCACGCCCTTGCTTCGTATCAGGCGAACCACCTGCTCTATCTTGTCAACCATGGCCTTTGATGTGCCGTCGAACAGCATGTGGGCCTCGTCGAAGAAGAATACTAATTTTGGCAGGTCCATGTCGCCTACCTCGGGCAGAGTGGTGTAGAGCTCGCTTACCAGCCAGAGAAGGAACGATGAGTAGAGTTTCGGGTTCATCATCAGCTTGTCGGCTGCCAATACGCTCATTACGCCCTTGCCGCCCTCGGTCTGGATGAGGTCCTGAATATCAAAGGCAGGCTCGCCGAAAAACTTGTCGCCGCCCTGATTCTCGAGAGCGAGCAGCGATCTCTGGATGGCGCCCACGCTTGCCGAGCTTATGTTGCCGTATTGGCTGGAATATTGCGATGCGTTTTTGCTAACGTAGTCGAGCATTGAGCGGAGGTCCTTCATATCGAGGAGCAGGAGGCCGTTGTCATCAGCTATCCTGAAAACAATATTGAGTACGCCAGTCTGAATCTCGTTGAGCTCCAGCAGACGTGACAGCATATCAGGTCCCATGTCGCTGATGGTGCATCTCATGGGATGCCCCTGCTCGCCGTATACGTCGTAGAATCTTACGGGGCAGTTCTGGAATTGAGGCTCAGGTACCTCAAACTCGTCCTTGCGTTTCTCTATGAACTTGCTCATGGCGCCTACCTGAGAAATTCCGCTCAGGTCGCCCTTCATATCGGCCATGAAACATGGTACGCCGGCCTGGCAGAAAGTCTCTGCCAACACCTGGAGAGTTACGGTTTTTCCTGTTCCTGTGGCTCCCGCGATGAGGCCGTGACGGTTGGCCATCTTGCCAACGATGCTCACAGGGCCGTTTTCGCAGTGTGCGATATATAGTCCTTTGTCTTGAAGATACATAAGTTTTACTTTTTGGATTGTTGTTTACTGATGCGAAAGGTAGCAATAATTTTTTTGAATACCAAAAAATATTTTTGGGGTGGGGAGGACAATTACCATTTTTCGATTTTGCAGTAATGTTCCTTGCTTTCCCTGTTGTATGAGATGCCAACAAAACGGGTGTTGCCACGGTATTGCTCCAGATTGAATCCATAGTTTTTGTCATAAATCTGTTTTATGGCAGTATTGGCGGCGGTGTCTATTTTCAGTTCTATAATAAGTGCCGGTTTGTCGCACTTGTAGGGTATCATTACCACGTCGGCAAATCCGTCGCCTGTGGGCAGTTCCATGAAAACGGTGTAATAATCCTTGGCGGATATAAACGACAGCATTATGGCTGATGCAAAGCAAGCCTCGTTGTTGTATTGCAGATTGCTCATTACCAGAGAGTGCGAGCGCTTAAGAGAATCGGCCACAGCCTGCCCGTCGCCCCAGATTACGGATTCCAGCAGTTCGTCTGATTCCTTGATAATCTGTGGTACAGTGCCGAAGTTGTTCAGTTTCCTGATGGCGCGTAGCCATTCTTTCGATACCTCATAGTTGGGGATAAAACATGTGCAGTCATGTGGATTGTAGCCCAGATATCCCAAGTGGACAAGGTACGTGAATACAGAATCCTTGGAATCGAAACAATCCAGTGTATTCAGGTAATCGTCAACGTCGATCCTGACGCTTTGTCCTCCAATCAGCTTGGCCACGTCTTGCTGAATGCCCTCGAAATCGGAACGCATATAGGCCGTCACAACCTCGAAGCTTCCGGTCTTAGACCAATAACTCTTGACGCTTTTCGACAGCATGGCCTTAACTACCGAATTGGAATTGAACAGCTCTACGCCGTCAATCTTGTAGCCGTCGTACCAGCGCTTGATTTCCTCTTCGTCAACACAGTATTGTTTGCAGAGATTGGCGACTTCATCCTTGGTAAAGCCGATGAATTTTTCCAGCGGAGAAGCACTTATCATTGTGTATTCATCGAAGTTGTTGAGCTTGCTCTGGATTCTGTCGCGCACAATGGGAAGTATTCCGGTAAGGAATGCGAGAGAGATGGCCGGTTTAAGTGGCTCGTTCTTGAAAAGGCCAATCAAAAGGTCAAGGAAACTTTGAAACATGGTTTCAGAGCATTGGTTCCTTACAAAGAAATCGTACTCATCTATCAATATTACAAAGGTTTGCCCTGTCTTTGAATAAACCTTTCCCACGCAATCCGCAATAGTATGGCAGTCAGAAAAATCCAGATTTGGGAATTCCGCTACAAATTCGGTTTTTACTGACGAATTGAGTTTGTCGAAAAACTTATCCTTGTCTTCTGTCTTTAGTGTGCTCCAGTATCCATTGAAATCCAGTTGGATAAGATTGAAAGTATTTATGTTTTTCTTGAATTTCTCTATGTCGGATTTCTGGGTTAACTCTTTGCCAATCTTGAGTTTCGCAAACAATTCCTTGGAATCGCAACCCTTGGAATAATAAGCGGCAATCAGGCTTTGGACCATAGTTTTTCCGAACCTGCGTGCCCTCGACATGCAGATCAACTTCTGGTCGGTATTCGCCATGTTGTTGAGTTCCTTAAGTATCAGCGACTTGTCCACATAAATCTGTGAATTGAGTCCCTGAAGGAAACTCTCATTTCCTGGGTTGAGATATAGAGCCATAACTGACGTACTTATTTTTATGCAAAGATGCGGAATTTTTTGGTGTTTTGCAATAGAGGTGTGGATAAAAAATACTAAATGCACACACACATTTGCATCAACAAATCAATCAAAACTATGAGTGCTGAAATCAAAGGAATCAACCAACTTGAGCAGTTGCCGACCACAAACATTTGCCCTATCTCCCGTCAGAAGAAGAACTTCGTCAGGAACTGGAAAATGCTGGAAGGCTGAAGGAAGAATGAAAAAAAAGGGCGCTTCCGAAACAATCCCGTTTCAGAAGCGCCCTTTTAATTATTAATTGTTAATTCTTAATTGAATTACTCGTCGATACCCTCGATGGTCTTTATCTTGCCATCTACCCACTCTATCTCGCAAACCTTGAGCGAGCGGAGCCA
>JAZUEG010000239.1:0-10886 GCA_045640025.1 Bacteroidales bacterium | reverse complement strand
CTTTTCAAATTTTCTTTTGAATTTCTTGAGGGCTCTTTCAATGTTTTCGCCTTCTTTTACTGGTACTATGATCATAATACTTAATTAATTTTAAATTTAAAATTTTGTTTTGTATATACGCTTATACGGAGTGCAAAATTACAAAACATTTCAATCAATCCAAATTTATTTGAAACTTTTTTTGAGAAAAATCGCAAGTTTTTGTTTCTTAGAAAATTCTAATTATCTTTGCACAATAGAAAAAGATAATTATCCAAGCTAGTGACTTGTAAAAATTCGACTACCTATTAAACTCAATATGGAAAATATAAAGCATTTAGAAAAGGAACTTTGGGACGCAGCCGATAAACTAAGGTCCAGTTCCGAAGTTACTTCCGATCAATATGTTAAACCCGTTCTTGGTATAATCTTTATGAAATATGCCGAGGTTAGATACAAAAATGCTTTGAGGGAAATTGAAGAGGAGATTAATATCAAGGCGACGGAGGAAGAGTGGACAGAACGTCAAATTAGAAAGGCGCGCGAGGACTCTGACAACAATTTCAAATCGCATAATGCCCTCAATCTTCCTACGGAAGCCCAGTTCTCATATTTGGCAAGCCGAAGCAAAGATGATGTTAAGGATGCTTTGAAAGAGGCTTCTTCAAAGTTTGTGGAACTGCGAGAAGAACTTAAAGGCGTTTTGCCTAATGAGGAGTTCGAGGCTATTCCTGATGATATTCTATATAGCCTTGTGCAGAAATTCAACTCCGATTTGCTCAATGATATCAACGAGGACTTCATAGGCCGAATTTATGAGTATTTTGTAAATGAATTTGCCAGAGGTGGCGCTCAGGAGGACGGAATGTTCTTTACTCCTAAATCGTTGGTTGATTTGATAGCCCGCATCATAGAGCCAGACCACGGCAATATCCTTGATCCTGCCTGTGGCTCAGGAGGCATGTTTCTGCAAGCATACAGGTATTGCAAGGACAATAGTAGGAATTTCAATGCCTGTCAGATTTTCGGACAGGAACTCAAGCCAAGTACAGCGAATATCTGCAAAATGAACCTCGCCGTACATTCGTTTTCTGGCAATATCGCTTCGGGACTTGACGCCTCCACATATTATCACGATTATCACAATCTGGTGGGCAAATGCGATTTCGTGATGGCCAACCCACCTTTCAATGATGGTCCTGTAAAGGCTGGCGACGACCTTGATAATCCTAAGGTTCGCCTTCCTTTCGGTATGCCTACTATCAACAAGAAGGAGAAACAAATCAACAACGCCAATTATCTGTGGCTTCAGTATTTCTATTCATTCCTCAACGACAAGGGGCGTGCAGGTTTCGTGCTCGCGTCGTCGGCCTCTGATGCTTCGGGAGATGAGGCTATCGTCAGAGAAAATCTTGTAAAATCTGGAGCCGTGGATGTTATGATTTCAGTTGGCAACAACTTCTTCTATACCAAGTCTTTGCCTTGTGCTTTATGGTTCTATGACAAGGACAAGAGCGAGTCGGTAAAAGACAAGGTTCTGTTTATTGACGCAAGAAACTATTATACCGTTGTTTCCCGAAATCTTAACGAATGGACAGAATGGCAACGCAAAAACCTTGCTTCCATTGTGTCGCTTCATCGTGGCCAAGTGGATAAATACAAGGTTCTTGTTGAAGAATATTGTTCTTATTTTCACAATGCTGAGGCACGTCTGCCGTTTGTTTTTGTACCCGACAATCAGGACAATGCGAATACCTGGATATGTTATTGTGCTGTACAAAATGTGCTGAAGGAATGTGCCGACGCAAAAACCATAATTGAGCAGAAGGAGACTATCTCCAAATTGCTACAATACAGCAAGAGCGAGGTAAAATGCTATCTTGATACAATAGCATCGGCCAATAAAGAGGAGCGCAAAGGCATTGAGGATACTTTCAATGCCAGTTGCTACGGCTCAAAGACCAAGCGATACAAGTATTCCGAAATAAAGAAGATTATCAGCAATGTTTTGGAAGAGACTGAGTCTGCAATTTCTGAGACACTGACAGTGATAGAGACTCTAGAATGGCTGTATTCGAAATTTGGCGATGGCATTTATAAGGATATTCCCGGCCTATGCTATTCAGCCACACTATCAGAGATTGCAGAGCACAACTATTCACTTACGCCAGGCGCCTACGTTGGCATAGAGGAAAAACAGGACGAAGACGAGATACCATTCCGGGAGCGACTCTCTCAAATAGATGAGGAACTATCTGCCCTTCACGATGAGGCCAACAATCTGATGGGAAGAATCAAGGCCGATTTAAAGGGAATAATTGCCTGATATAAAAAAGCAATGGCCTCGCAGAATATTGCGGGGTCATTGTTTTTTTTTGATTATATTTGTTTGTAGCCAAAAAACTCGAAAATTTTCCACATTTCGGAGCAACCCTCATTTTCACAATTGTTAGGATCAAAAGTTTTGAACTTTGTGTAGTCTATTTGATTATTATTGTTGATTTTGCTATCAAAAATCAACTTCATATCATTAAACAAACTCTTGAAAAGACCTTCTCCCGCCAGATAGTCGTCTTTCTTGTTTTTGCTGTATTCGGCAAAAAGTTGCTTGTTTACTTCGTACTTTTTTAAAGTAGGCCACATTTTTTCATAACTCTCAAAAAACGTGCGTATATTTGGATCGTCGTGCATACAATACCAATATTCCAGGCAAGGATTGTTTACAACAACAGTTACCCTGCCCCTCCATTTATTCAGGGCATTGTAATACAATGTTTTGAATTCCGCTAATACTTTGCCTGGATTCTTAGAATCCTTGTTCTCCTTCAGTATTGTATCCAAGTCAATAATCCATAGAATTTTATTGTATGTATTGTTTTTTACGAAGTTTTCTATTAGTTTGTATTGCTCTTTTAGCGTCTTGCTTTTGGGAAGTTCGGGAGTCAACTTTATCGACACATTGTAATAATGCATAAACTGCTGAATGTACCATCGTTCTGTCTCGCCGTCGGCTACTAAGGCATATTCGGGACCTTTGCTTTTACTTGGTCTATTCTTTTGCTCTCGTCCCATAACTATTCCTCCGTAAAAAACAACAAATCATTACTTGGATTAGGGACTCCTCCCAACTTGCCTGTTGCAAATGCATTATACCAACTTGTAGTCTCTCTCAATACAGTGGTGTCAAAATCGGCAAAGGAGTATATCTCAGTGCTTGCGTCCTCTTTCTTGTTTGCTATCCACAATGCGTCCTTTCTAAGGATATCCTTGTCTTGCAAGAATTCCCTGTTGTGGGTTGTGAACAGCAACTGTGAATTCTTTGCATTTTGCAAATATGTCAAAACAAATGCTTTGTATAAGTCTGAGTGCAACGAAGATTCCAGTTCATCTATACCAATAAAGACTGAATTATTACAAAGATTAAGCATAACACCAGCAAGGCCATAATATCTTTGTGTACCGGCAGATTCAACCTCAAAAGGTAAAGAGAAATCCCCATAGACAGAGTTATGTTTAATAGTTAATTCAGCATCAATATAATTTCCTATTCCTGGAGTCATCTCGTCCAAGTAAAATTTACTTTTGTGGTGGGTTGACTCCTCAGGATTGTCCTCCATCTTTTTTATTGTAATGTCTGTAATATTCAAGTCTGCATTCTTCAAAAACATTACAACCGCACGTTTATTTATTTTGCCATTCGAAATAAGAGTGTTGGTGTATTTCGACAGAGGTATATGTGGTGCGATATAATTGTCTAAATAATCACCAAACCAACTCCTTGTTTCAGTCAACTGTATAATATCAGCACTGATTTTGGAAAAACCTGCAATAACAGTTTCGTTCCATAATGTCAAAATGCCAAATGTTTTCAAAAAATCATCATCAACTGAGATAGAATCTCCAAATTTTATTTTCGGAGTTTGAGACAATTCGTCTGTCTCCCTTATATATACATTCCTGCTAAGTTTGGAAGTAAGATATTGGTATTCATTCAATTCTTCATAAACAACACATTTCTTGTTGAATTCTACCATATAATTATATTTTGTATGATTGGCAACAAAATTAATTGTAAATTTAGAATTCTTTGTTTTGTCGAGAGCAAATGGCTCATATTTCAAAACCTCACTTTTGTTAGACTTGGTATTTACTGCTAAATAATTCAAAAATGATAATGCGCTCAAAAAATTGCTCTTTCCAGAAGCGTTTGCGCCATACATTACGCCTAATTTCAACAATGGCAAAGGTTTCCTCTTTGAATCCTTGTCTGGAACCTGGATAATATAATAATCCTTCAACTTCTTGTCCTTAGTTGGTTCAAAAGACAAGGTCTGAGGCTCTCTTATAGAGAGATAATTCTCCACTGTAAAATCTATAAGCATAATCCTTTCCTGTTAGTTTATTTCATTTTTCTTTAATTTGCCACAAATATACATACAATATTTGTAAATCACTCACAAAATTAACAATCATTAACAGTATTTTTTCTTCCCTCCTTTTTTCTCACTATTTCTTTTTGTTTTTCCAAATTTTTATTTCTATCTTTGATTTGCTGTTTTAATATCTTTTTATATGGAATTCAACAAGGTAAAATTAGGTGAGATTGTTGATTTAAGACAAGGCTTTGCAATCAACAAAAAGTCTAATCATCATATTTCTAATACTGTAACAAATTTGCCATTGTTAAGAATTGGAGATATGAGGGACAAAAATTGGTCTGTTTATGTTAAAGATACAATACCGCCTCAATTTATCGCCCAAACGAATGATTTAATATATACTAGAACTGGAGCCGTTGGACTAGTTTTTAGGAAACAATATGGAGTTATACATAATAATTGTTTTACCGTTACTCCCAAGGATGAAAATTTTTTGAGCAGAGATTATTTGTATTTTTGTTTGCAGGATAATTATGTCTATGAAACTGCAAATAGGTTAGCAATAGGTTCTGCCCAACCAGATTTGTCTCACAATGCATTTAAATCCATTGAAATCTCCCTTCCACCTCTTCCTGTACAGCGACGAATTGCCTCTATTCTATCAAATTACGACGATTTGATTGAGAATTATCAGAGGCAAATCAAACTTTTGGAAGAGTCCGCTCAGCGTATCTACAAGGAATGGTTTGTAGATTTCCGTTTCCCCGGTCACGAAAACGCTAAATTTATTGATGGCCTGCCAGAGGGTTGGGAAAAGAAAAAATTGGGTGAAATTGCGAATTTCAAACGAGGTAAAAATCTTCTTACCAAAGAAGCAAAAGAAGGAAACATTCCTGTTGTCGCAGGAGGTCTAACTCCTTCTTGTTATCATAATGAAGCAAACACACAAGCCCCTGTAATCACTGTAAGTGGCTCTGGAGCAAATGCAGGATATACAGCATTGTATTATAATGATGTTTGGGCCTCTGACTGTTCTTATTGTGATATCACAAAAACTGATTACATTTTCTTTGTATTTGGATTTTTAGATTTCAACAAAGAATTAGTAAAGAGATTACAATGTGGCTCTGCTCAACCTCACGTATATGCTAAAGATATCAACAATTTAGATTGTTTTCATCCTAATGAAACAATTTTAAACAAATTTATTTCTTTAGTCAATCCAATGCATACTCAAATATCTAATTTTTCCATCCAAATCCGCAACCTTCGTGAGGCGAGGAACGTATTACTTCCTAAACTGATGAATGGTGAAATTGAAGTAGAATAATTATAATAAAACTACGAAAACTATGAGCAAAGATTACAACGAGGGCGTGTCGGTCCGTGATATGGCCGAAGAGATTCTTGACAAGGAACTCAGTTGGGAGGTCTATAATGCCGAGAAGAAAAATGATTCCCAGATCGCCAAGGAACTGGGGGCATTCAGCCACGACTATGCCATTTTTGTTGATAGGTTTTTCTCTGCCATCAAGAAGCTTAACCCTTGGCTTGACGACAAGCTCTGCCTAGACGTTTTTTCCAAACTCACCTCTGTAATGTATGGAGAATCGGCGCTCTCTATCAACAGGTGCAAGCACGATATGATAATCAACGGAGTAAGGATTCCCGTGGATATCAACGGCAAAAAAGAGACCAGGAATGTGAGGCTCATAGATTTCGACGATTTCAGGCAAAACGATTACCTCTCAGTAAAGGAGCTTACGATAAAAGGCAAAATCCACAACCGGCGTCCAGACACGATAGGTTTCATAAACGGTCTGCCTCTGGTATTCTTCGAGTTCAAGGATGTGGATAAGGATGTATATAATGCATATATCGACAATCTCAGGGATTATCAGGATACAATACCACAACTTTTCTATTTCAACGAGATTATAATTCTATCCAACGGTGTGGAAACCAAGGTGGGCAGTCTAGGAAGCCCATACAAGTTTTACTCTGAATGGAACCGCCTGTCGGACAACGGAAGCCGTCTGATAAAAGATGGCGACGAGTCTAATCTCGGTGTGGTCATCAGGCTATTGCTGAAAAAGGACCGTCTGCTTGATATTGTGGAAAACTTCATTCTGTTTGATTGTGGAGCGTCTGGCATCAAGAAAGTGCTTGCCCGCAACCACCAGTATCACGGAGTAAACAAGGCTATGCAGAAATACCGTGACCGCGAGAGACTCAAAGGCCGTCTTGGAGTATTCTGGCATACTCAGGGATCGGGCAAAAGCTACACGATGGTTTTCCTTGCCCAGAAAATCCTCCGCAAAAGCAACAATCAGCCAATGTTTGTGATGGTTACCGACCGCGTGGAACTCAACCTACAGCTCGCCAACGTATTCTCATCGTGCGGAGTGATGGGCTCCTGTCCAAGCCCCAAGAACTATATTGCCCAGTCGAGAAACGACCTTATAAAAAAACTGCACAGTGGAAACAATTTCATTTTCACGCTTATACAGAAATTCAGCGGAGGAGATTTCAGCCCAATAGAAAGCAAACGCGAAATCGTTATGTTTTTCGACGAGGCGCACCGCTCTCAATATGGAGTGTTTGCACAAAACCTCAACAAACTTTTGCCCAAGAGCAACAGATTCGGTTTTACCGGTACTCCATTGCTGAACGACGGCGAGATTACCAAGCTGACCTTTGGCTCCGAGGACGAGAACGGAGAGATAGACTACACCTCCATATACAATTTCATAATGGCTTTGGAAGATAAAGCCACAGTGCCCCTTTATTATGTTAACCGGGCTAAACAGCTCGGAATGGATAATGCCGAAATCAACAAGGACATTCTCGACGCATTGGAGAAATACGACCTTGCCTCGGTGGAGGAACAAAGCAAGATGGATGCAATGATTGTAAAGAAAATGCATCTCTTTTGCGGAGAGATACGCCTAAAAAAGATTGCGCACGATTTTGTGGAGCACTACGTGGAAAACCGCACAATGGGCAAGGCTATGGTGGTAAGCGTGCTGAAACTCGCCTCCATAAGGATGTATCTATACGTAAGCAAATACTGGAAAAAGAAAATCGAGGAACTAAAAAAAGACTTGGCCAAAAGCGTTTTTCTATCAGCCAGCAAACGTAAGGAAAAACAAGACCTTATCGACTGGATGGAAGAGACCGTGATGGAAGTTGTAGTCTCCGACAGTCAGAACGAAGTGTCAGAACTAAAAAAATATAAATGCGACGGCACACCTATCAACATAGACGAGATCCGCAAGGGACACAAAGGCAGGGATTTGGAGCAGGAATTCAAGAAAGACAACCCCAAATTCCGCATTGTGTTTGTCTGTGCTATGTGGCTAACAGGGTTCGACGTTCCAGACCTCGCCATTCTCTATCTCGACAAGCCACTCAAGGCACATTCCCTGATGCAGACAATTGCACGCGCCAACCGCGTTTCGGAAGGCAAGGAAAACGGTCTGATAATAGATTATATCGGCATAGCCGACGAATTGGAAAAAGCCTTGCAGAAGTATAGCCGGAAAAACGATAGCGATCCTGTTCCTGTGCTTAATATCACCAAATTGCTTGAAGATACCACCACACTTATCAACGACCTTGAACAGAAACTAGATCAGCAGGCCAAGGCTTTCGATATAGACTTCACATTGCAACGGCTTATCGATGCCAAATTAAAGGAAGAGAAGTTTGTATTGAGCAATCGTGGGGCCAATGCCGTACTTCGTACCGACTCGTTCAAGAAGTATTTCAGCAAGGTGTTTGCGAAATTGGAAAAAGCATTCAAACTATTGCTTGTGCACAAGTGCGATACCACAGACATATACTCCCAATACACTGCCCTGGATTCCATATCCAAACGTACCAAAACAAAGGTGCGTCACGCCGATGTAAGTGACCTGATGTCGTCGATAGACGAAATTGTCTCACGCTATCTGGATGTGGAAGAACCCACCGAGGCATTCGAGCCATTGGATATATCACTGATAGATTTCGACAAACTTGCTGTCAAGTTCTCCAAATCTCAAAGCAAGGAATTCATCATCAGCGCTATCAAAGAGGAGGTTGAATGTTGTCTCAACGAGATGCTGATTGCAAATCCCAACCAGACCCGTAAAAACTATTATGAGGAATACAACCGCCTGATAGAGGAATACAACCGCACACAGGACCATGAAGTGATAAAACGTGTGTTTGAGGGACTTCTAAATCTCTCAAAGGAAATGACAAAGGAAGAGAAACGCAATGTATCGGAAGGCTTTGGTGGCGATACCTTGCAACTTGCTGTTTTCGATTTGCTTTGCGATAAAAAACTGAAACCTGAACAGATAGATGAGTTGAAAGGCATCAGCAAAAAACTGATTGACAAGGTGGTTGAGAAAATAAGTCAACTTCATCTCTGGCGCAACGATGAAAGCAAAAAGGCAGAGATAAAGCGCACCATTACCAGTGTGCTCTATGGTCTGCCTGATGATTTCTCCGATGATGTAATAGAAGAATACAAGGACAAAGTCTATAAATTCTTTTACGACAGCACAGACAATAGAGTGGCGTAAAAAGCCACTCCGCTCTTTTTCTCTTATTCCACAATCTCCATCTCCTCTATCAGCCACTTGGCGCCGCCGAGTTTATCTATCAGGAAGAGCACGTAGCGGATATCTACGGAGATGTTTCGGCAGATTTCGGGATTGTACTGAATATCGGACATTGTGCCTTCCCAACAGCGGTCGAAGTTGATGCCGATTAGCTCGCCATTGCCGTTGACAACTGGGCTGCCGGAATTGCCGCCCGTGGTGTGGTTGCTGGCGGCGAAGCATACGTGAATCTTGCCGTCGGACTTGTCGGCGTAGCGGCCGTAATCCTTGTTGCGGAAAATATCCTTCAGGCCCTCGGGAACATGGTAATCGTAAATCTCGGGATTATCTTTCTCGATAACGCCCTCCAGAGTGGTGTAATGCTTGTAAATAACGCCGTCGCGTGGCTCAAAACCGTCCACCTTGCCGTATGTGAAGCGGAGGGTCAGGTTTGCGTCAGGAAATTGAATCTTCTCGGGGAAGAGCTCCAGGAGAGCCTTCTGATAGAGCCTATCCACATCTTCGGTCTCGGTAAGCAGGCCTATCTTGTAATAGCACTTATCGAAATACATCTGCATGAAATTGCGGTAGAGGAAATATCCGGCATCAGCTGCCAAAACCTTATCGAGCGCGTCGATGGCCTCCACACGTTTTTTGCCCCTGAGAGCCGAGGCCTTGCGGTACTGCGCTATTAGCGATTTGATGCGCGCGCTGTCGGCCATCTGAGACTTCTCGTAAAAGAAATCCACAAAACCTTTAGCATCCTTGATACCGTTGGTCTCATAAAAAGCCTGCCACTCATTTGGCATGAAGTCGGGACACGAATCGCAGTAAATCTGATACATACGCTCGAAAACCTTGCGCTCGCAGATGCTGTCGCGTCCGCTCAGGATGGCACCCACCTTCTGCTCTATCTTATTTATAAGCTCATCGGCGGCATCGCCCGATGTATTGGACAAATCCCTGAGCTGAGCCAAGGCCTGTCCTGTACTGAACTGCATGGTGGAGTAAATTCCCTCCAGGAAAAACATGGCCACTCGCAGCGCCTCGCACCTATCCTGCTTATATATATTATTGTATCTTTCGAAAATGTTGCCGTATTTTTCCTTCAGCTCTGGAGTATTGAGCCTCTGCATGAACTCCTTCTCGAACTCAAGTTTCTGATTCACAACATCAAAGCGTCGGAGACCGATTATCGCACCCTGAAGCTTTTTCTTATAGTTTTCGACAGAGGCGTTTCTTGATGTGTAGTTGATGCGGACCTGAGGATCGCGGTTCATGGCCTCCTCATAGATATCCATAATATTCTGACGGACAAACACTGTCTGAGGATATTCGTAATTGAGTTTCATATCCACGGCGCTGGCTGGCAAGTACTCCTCGGTGGTGCCGGGGAATCCGAAAACCATCGTGAAATCGCCCTCTTGCACACCCTTGACGGAAACCTTGAAATGGCTCTTGGCTTTATATGGACGGTTTTCCGGTGAATACTTGGCGGGCTTGTTGTCCTTATCGGCGTAAATGCGGAAAACAGAGAAATCGCCGCTGTGACGGGGCCACATCCAGTTGTCTGTATCAGCTCCAAAATTTCCTATGGCAGATGGAGGCGCGGCCACGAGTCTAACGTCCTCAAAATGCTTATATACAAATATATAATAGACATTGCCACCGTAGAATTTCTCGAGGGAAACCCTGTAGCCTTCGTCATATTTATATTTTGTCGAGTATTCCGCCATAAGAAAATCGCGGCGATCAGTGGAATCATTCTTAGGCACTTGTTCCATAAGTTCAAGTATATCGACCGCGAGGCCCGGACACGCAAGCTCATCGTCCATACTCTTGGCCCAGTAACCGTTGGTGAGGTAGTCGTGGTCCAGGGTGCTGTGTTTCTGAATGTAGCCGCGTCCGCAGGGGTGGGTGGTGAGGATCAGGGCCT
>JAZUEG010000238.1:0-8894 GCA_045640025.1 Bacteroidales bacterium | reverse complement strand
CGACATGGCTACGATCCGACTTGTTCTGCCATACGATGTCGAAGTTTTCCAGATACTCATCGGGAAGTATGGCCCTGATATTGCGGCCCAGAAGCTCGTCTTTGCGGTATCCCAGTGCCGAAAGGAATTTCTGATTGGCCGATTCGAACTTGCCCTCAGGATCCAGCTCGGCCTTCAGCAATGTCTCGTCTACAGCCGAGAGAATACCTGCCATCTCGGCCTCACGGCGCTGAGACTCGTTTCTCGCGTTGGTCATCTCGTCCATCGCCTTGCGGAGCTCGTCCTCGCGGACAGCCAGCTCGTCGGTCTTTTTCTGCGACTCCTGGAGAAGCTCTGCGGTCTTGGCATTGCTCCTGAGCGATGCCAATGTGGATGCTATGGAATCTCCAAGCTGCTCCACAAACTGAACCTCGTAAGGTTTCAGCAGATTAAACGACGCAAGCTCTATAACACCAAGAATGCGGTCTTCCGACTTGAGCGGTACTATGAGGAGGCTCTTGGGTCTGGAATCTCCAAGACCGGATTCTATCTCCATGTAGTCGCCCGGCACATCTGTAATATATATAGTGTTCTTCTCCAATGCGCATACGCCTATCAGGCCGTCGCCCATGGCTATCTTCTTGGTGAGGAACTTCTTGCGGTCGTAAGCAAAAGCCGACAGCATCTCAAGGTAAACATTCTTGGGATCGGTGTCGTCCACGATGAACAGACCTCCCTGGCTGGCGTTGATGTAATGAACCAGGCTCTTGATCACCTCGTCGGAGAGGGAGTTGATGTTGTCGTTGGAGTGGCGCATTATGTCACCGAACTTGGCAAGGCCCTGAGTGGTCCAGTTGCGCTGCTCGTCCTCCAGACGGCGCTTGTTCTCCTCGGCCTGTGTATCGTGCAGACGGTCGCGGAGCTCCATGAGACTCTTGGCCATGGATCCGTCGGGGGCGTCCATATCAAAATCGGTGTCATAGTTGCCCTTGGCAATCTCGTTGGAAAACTCGGTGAGTTTCTTGAAGTTGCTTGCTGTGGCGTTTATCTTCTTATTGAGCACGCCGATGTCGGTCTTGTCTTCTATCAACATATCAGCTGGCACTACACCATGGCTGAGCGACTCCAGGAACTCCTGGGCGCTGGCGTAATTGTAGCGCATGTATCTGAATATCGAGATGCCTACCAGCAGTATCAGGATGATGAGCGGCAGCGAGAGCGCGCCTATCGTAAACCTGAGCTTGCTGATGCTCTCACGGATCTCGCCATCAGCTACATAAAGATTCTGAAGATGAGTGGTATACATGAGGTCGAGAGTCTTGCGCATCTGGTCGAACGCGGCAATCTCCTTGACACCGAGCAGCTCATGGGCCACATCCACATCTCCCGATATGATGTTTCGTATGATGTTCTTGTTTACGTTTTGATAAATCACGAACTCATTCTTGAATCTATCGAGAAGCTTCAGCTCATCGGCAGTCTGCAATGTGTTCTCGTAGTCCTTGAGGCGAACCTCGTAAAACTGGTTGAACTTGTTGTGATGCCTCTGTATGGCCACTACATCGGTCTCGTTCTCTATAATGGCATGATTCTGCACCACCAGAGCGTATATATCCTCGGTAAGCGAATAGAGAGGATAAATACCCGCCGCCTGGTGTGACGAGAAGTCCTCGACACTGTTTCTCACTCTGCCCACAGAGTAGAATGAGTATATACAAAAGAATAGAATATAGGCCAATACTATTGAGAACAACAGTATCAACTTATTCCTAAAGTCCAATTTATCAAATATTTGACTCACTTTCTCCATTGTATGGGCAATCGTTTTTGTGGTTGAAAATAGCACCCGCCGGGGTACAGTTTTACATCTATAATCCCAAAGTCCAAATTTAGAAATAATTTTTGTTTCTACACATAAAATTTTACATTTTTCTAATATTTTTCATAAAATATTTTCATATCAGCTGATACACAACTAATTACACATTAAGAAAATATTTAATGGGACTATTGTCAGCTAATAAGTTTCAAAAAACATGCCTATTTTATAAATGCGTAGGGTTGCAGCGTTTTTTTTTGCTAATACCGATTTATCTATTAATTTTGCATCATATAACAGAACAAAAAAATGGCTCTAACTGAAGACGACATCAGGAGATTTCAGAAGGCGGTGAGCAGTGTCTCGCCATACAACTTCAACGACTACTCGTACAACAGCTTCTATCGCCGTATCGACAAGATACTGGGAGACTACGGCATCACCATAGACAAGCTGATAGACAACGTATGCCGCGACTACAACTATCTGGAGCGCGTGGTGAGGGATATCACCGTAAATACCACCGAGCTGTTCCGCGATGTAGAGACTTGGGGGCACATCAAGCGGATGCTTACCTCGATATACGCCGACCAGCCAAGCATAAATATCTGGCACGCTGGATGCTCATCTGGACAGGAGGTATACTCCATGATGATGATGCTGTGCGAGCTCGATATGTTTGACAAGGCCAACATCTACGCCTCCGACATCAACGAGAAGGTGCTGGGCACGGCCATGTCGGGCAAATACAAGTACCACGAGATACAGGAATACATAGGCAACTTCGACAAGGTTTTCAACTCGGAGGGCAATACCGTGCAGATGAGCAAGTACATGGAGATCAACAAGTTCAAGGACTACGTGCAGATGAACCGCACCCTGGTGGAAAAGCCCCTGTTCCTGAAACACGACCTCGTGCCGTGCCAGAACATAGCCGACCACGACTTCGACATCATTTTCTGCCGAAATGTGCTGATATACTTCAACCACGAGCTGCAGACCAATGTGATAAACTTTTTTGCCGACCACATCAACCCCAACGGATGCCTGATAATAGGCCGACACGAGGGAATGATAGGCCCCGCCGCCGCAAGATTCAACAAGACAGAGGCCCTATACTTCAAAAGATAATGCGACACACCTATTAATAAGGTATCAGCTGGCAGGAAAATGGCATTTAAATTGTTATGTTTCAGAAAACAATATAAACAAATCGCAAAATGAAAAGACTAAGACACATATTATTGACAGCATCGCTGATAGCGGCCTGCGCCATAGCCAACGCGCAGGTGGATTTCACGGTGGAGCCAGAGACAGCCTGCGCCGGCAAGACCGTAAAGGTAACCAACAAGACATCAGGCAAGTATCAGCTGGCCAAATTCAAATTCGGCGACGGGCTCGAGGCTTACGGCGACAATCTCCAGCACATCTACCAGACTGGCGGATCGTACACCATAGAGCTGTCGGTGCTGATGGACGACGGATCGTGGAGCCCGTCGAAGATGCACATAGTAAGCGTGGGCGAAAAACCATCGGTATCGGTGGCCGACAACAACAAGGCGGGGCTGCTGACAGCAACCGTATCAGCTGGAGCCTCCCTCAAGTGGTACTGCAACGGCAACGAGATGAAAACCACTCAGACATCCCTATATTATAAGGAGAGCGGAGAATACAAGGCAGTGGCCACCCTCGACAACGGATGCGCCGACTCGGCATCGGTAAAGGTGACATACACCGACATCAGCGGCAAGGACATAACATCTATAGCCGTGAAAAACAACGTGATAACTCCGGGCGTACTCGACGGAATAAATGACGTGCTCGCCATCGACGGGCTTCCATTCGACGGGCCGTGCGAGGTGTCGGTATTCAACTCCAAGGGCAAACTCGTATACGACAACAAGAACTACTCGAACACCGACGGATTCATGGGCACCGACAATTCCGGCAACCTACTGCCCGCCGGCACATACTATTATGTAATCAAGAGCTGGGGACGCAAAGGCTGTACCGGGTTCGTGGATGTAATAAGATAAAAAAGCTGAAACTATGATAAGGAAAATAATCACCGCAAGCGCGCTGATCCTTAGCGCAAGCATGTCGATGGCGCAGGACATGTCAGCCAACGGACAAAACTACATAAACAGATACTCCGTAGCACCCGCCTACGCCGGATTCAACGGCAACGCCGAGGGATTCCTGAGCCTCCGCCAGACCATGAAAGGCATACAGGGATCGCCCCAGATAATGAGGGCCGACATGAACGGCGCATTCATGGGCAACATGGGATACGGCGTGCAGATAATAAACGAGAAATCCGGAAACTTCCAGAACACCGTAGTATCGGCAACATACGCCTACCACCTGCCGCTGAGCTCCGACATGAGCCTGAGCCTCGCGCTCTCGCCCACATACATCCGCAGCTCATACAACCTCGGACAGGCCATCACCGAGAGCTCATCGCCCGACCCCGTATTCACCAATCAGGCAGGCATGGCAGCTAATGGCTTCGACGCTGGATTCTCGCTCATGTTCAATATGCAGAACCTCTTCGTAAGCCTAAACGCGCCGAGACTCATCTGCAAGGACCTCGAATTCATGAACGGCGTAGCCAACGCCAACCGCCGCATAGACGCCGACATATCATACGCCATAGAGATGGACAAATGGGAATTTGAGCCCATAGCCAACGTGGGATACGTATTCGACGAGGGAGTAGAGTTCAAGGGCGCGGCCGTAGCCAAATACAACAAGATGGCATGGATGCAGCTCTCATACTCATCCGACAGCTGGATAGGCATAGGCGCGGGATTCGCCGCCACAGGCCGCATAGCAGTCAACTACCAGTACGAGACCGGCACATCCCTGCTGGCCCGGCAGATAAACGGCAACCACGAGATAGCAGTAGGATTCCTGATAAGCAAGGCCAAGAACGCCAAGACAGCCAAGAAACCTACAATCTTCACAGCCGAAGACATCAAGACCGAGGCACCGGCCAAGCGCACCGACAACAACAACGCCCTCGAGAAAAAACTCATGAACGAGATCAAGCGCCTCGACAACAAGATCGACAGCCACCACACCGGCACCAACGCCGACAACAACTCCAACCCCGCCCCACAGGACGCGCCAAACGCCTGGATAGACAACGAGATAAAGGAGGAGAAGGAAATGGAGGAAAAGTGGGACGCGCCAATGAACGTGCCAAACGTGAAATTCGGCTACGGATCCGACAGGATGTTCTCATCATCGTATCCGTCCATCACCAAGTTCGTAAGCGAGATGACCAAGGACCCAAGCCTCAAGATCATGGTAATAGCCTACGTGGACAGCATGGGCAGCAAGACGTATGCCAAGCAGCTGGCCGCCAAGCGCGCCGAGGCCATCAAGTCGTTCATGGTATCCAAGGGCATAGCCGGCAACCGCATAGTAACCAAGGGCGCCATCACACGCGACAGCAAGATGACCATAGAGCCCAGCCTGCGATACGACAAGAACTTTGTACAGATACGATACCAGCGATAGCGCGCCGGTACCATACCTTATATAAAAGCCAACTATCATGAAAAAATCAGTATTATATCAGCTAATGGCATTTTTTCTGCTGGCCCTTACCATACCCACCGGACTGCGTGCACAGACCCTCACGCTGGGCGCCGCCACACCATCGGCCATATCGGCAGAGGCAGGAGGACTGCGCTACAGCGGCCGAATAGGATACACAGGCTGCGCCAGGGTAAGCAAGCTGGTGCTCCCGGAGCCCGGTACAAGCAACCCCACCCAGCCCGGAAACACCGGCGACACAGGCCCATCAGGAATATCAGCCTCGGCATACCCCACCCCCTTTGCCGACGAGATAAGAATCTCGTTCCCCATCAAGGAGCAGGCAGGCCGCCCCATAGTACAGATAATAGACAATGCGGGGCGGGCAGCTAATGGCGAGATCATACAATACTCCGAGAGCGGACGGCGGGGACTGGCAATACTAAGCGCCGCAAACCTCCCAAGCGGAAAATACATAATAAGAATACTCACAGGCGGATGCATATACGCAATAAGCGCCATCAAAATCTGACGAACCATGAAAACAGACATCAGGCATATACTCGGGGCACTGGCAATAGCAGCAATGTCGTCACAGGCATTAGCTCAGAGCCTGCCCAACTCATTCAACTATCAGGCAATGATAAACGCCGACGACGGATCGCCCATCGCCAACAAGGACATCACCGTAGAGATATCGATACTCCAGGGCAGCGGATGCGACGACGGCGGCACATGCGCCATACTCTGGCAGGAGCTCCACACCCCCACCACCAACGACTTCGGCCTGTTCAACGTGGAGATAGGATCCAGCAACGCCATCAACACCATGACCGGCAGCATCAAGAAATACTCCGACATCGACTGGCTGAACACATCAGGCGGATATTACTACATGAGAGTGCGCGTGGATTTCGGCGAGGCATCATACCTGAACGGAATGACCGACCTCGGCACCACCAAATTCTCATCAGTGCCATACTCACTGGCGGCCACCACAGCCGAGAGCGCCAAGCAGGCCCACACACTATCGGCCAACGCCGACGGCAAGACAGCTCTCGACATCTCGCAGCTGGCCGACGTAACGGTGGTAAACCCGCAGAAAAACCAAATACTCGTATTCGACGGCAAGACATGGAAAAACTCCGACCCCGCCAATACACAGGGACTCACCAACATCGACATCCAGAACCCCGCCAATGGACAGCTGCTGATATACAACGGCACATCCAAGAACTGGGAAAACAAGCCATTCCCGGCACTCAACATCGAGAGCATGAGCAATGTATCGGTAGAGGCGCTCAACAAGAAAGACGTACTCGCCTACAACGGCAGCGCATGGCAAAACACACAGCTCAGACTCAGCAGCCTATCAGATGTAACAGGCACTCCAGCTAATGGCCAGGTACTCACATACAACTCTGGAACATGGTCGCCAGCCACACCAGCCGCCGGCGACACCAAGACCACCAGCATCTACGACCTCACCAAAGACGTGAAAATCAACAAGCTGGACCTCAAGGACGGCCACGTGCTCACATTCAACGAGCCGCTCAATCTCTGGGAGGCCAGAGTAAACGAGAACATCTGGACCAAGGGAACCACCAACTACTACACCAGCAAGAGAATAGGCGTAGGCGCCGAAATCGTACCCGACGTAAACGGAAGCTCGGTGCTCATGATGGTGGCCACATCCAGCTCATCCACATCAGGCACATCGCTCTTCAGCGGCAAGGGCATCACCATAGGATGCAGCAAGGACCGCGTAAAAGGCTCAGGATCAATAGCACTGGGAGCCGGCGGCGCTGGCGACGTACAGGGAGCATCCTGCATTGTGGGCAACGGAGCCACAGCTGAGGAAATGGCCGAAAACAGCATAGTACTCGGCAACAAAGCCACATCCAACGCCATCAACAGCCTCGTAATAGGCGCCAACAGCAAGGCCAGGGGCAGCAACACATCAGTACTCGGATCGGGACTCCAGTCGGTGGGCGACAACTCGCTCGTAATCGGCAAATACAACAAATACGCCACCGACCAGCTATTCGCCATCGGCGACGGCACCAGCACCACCACCAACACATGCTTCTACATCAAGGCCGGCGGCGACGGTTACATCCAGGGCGCGCTTACCAACTCATCCGACTCCCGTCTCAAGACCAACATCAACACCCTTGATAATGCCCTCGGCAATATCATGAAACTCCGCGGAGTATCCTTCAATTGGGACAAGACCAAGAACCCCAACGCCGCCGAAGGCCTCCAGTTCGGTTTCATAGCCCAGGAAGTCGAGAAAATATTCCCCAACCTCGTAAGCGAAAACATAAACGGCTACAAGGCTGTCAACTACACCGGAATAATCCCCGTACTCACCGAGGCCATTCAGGACCAGCAGACAGAGATTGAGGAGCTCAAGAAAGAGAACGAGGAGCTCAAATCAGCCCTCGAGATGCTCCTGAAGAGAGTAGAGGCACTCGAAAACAAATAAACATGGACATCAGCTACAAAAAAAACAAACAGCCCGGAAGCAGGGAGCTCGCGGGCTGTTTGATAATGCTTGCCGTAATAATAATAGCAAGCGTAATCATAATAATAACTCTGAACAACTATGTAGACAGCGTGAACGACGAATACCGTCAGCAATACGACACATTATTCCATACGCTCGATTCGCTCGGGTACATCATTCGCTGATGCCCCACGGGAAATACTCGATCACCTTCTTGGTCTCAAAAAACTCATCATCAAAGACATCCGGGATATTGTAGATGCGGCACTTGGCGCTGTACGGAGCTATCTCCTCCATAAAATCGCCGCCCTTCAGATACACTATCCTGGATGTTTTATCTTTCAGCAGATTGTTCATAGTCTGCTTCACAAAATTAGGGAAAGCCGTTACAGCGCGGCTCACTATTGTATCGAACCTCTGCTTCAGCATTACCGACTTTATCTGCATGGCCTTGGCATTATTGAGGCCCAGCTTCTCTATCACATCACACACCACCGAAATCTTCTTGCCAATAGAATCTATCAGCGTAAAATTCTTGTCGGGATACATAATGGCCAGTGGAATACCGGGAAATCCGCCGCCCGTGCCCACATCAAGAATATTTCTGGAGCTGTCTATTAGATTGAATTTGGCAATAGCCAGAGAGTGAAGCACATGGCGAACCATGAGCTGGTCGATATCAGCTCGCGAAATCACATTAATCTTCTCGTTCCATTCGGGATACAGGGCCTCGAGCATCTTGAACTGCTCCACCTGCCTTTCGCTCAGATTTGGGAAATATGTGGTTATCATTTTATATCTATCATTATATTAGGGTAGTGCAGCTAATGGCAGGATATTCTACAGCCTGTCCTTCTCGATCTTATAATTGCGGATAGTGGCTATCAGCAGCTCCCTCGATCTGTAGAGACGCGCCTTCACTGTTCCAATAGGAATATTCAGCTCCTCCGAAATCTCGGTGTACGACTTCTCCTCAAAATATCTCTTGATAGTAATATCGCGGTAGTCGTCGTGGAGCTGTTGTACAATCTGCCAAGTCGGATC
>JAZUEG010000237.1:0-8273 GCA_045640025.1 Bacteroidales bacterium | reverse complement strand
ACGCCATGGAGACCGCCCGACACCTTATAAGAGTTCTTATTGAACTTACCACCGGCGTGGAGCACTGTGAGCACAACCTCGAGCGCGCTCTTGCCCTCCTTCTCGTGATAGTCGGTAGGAATACCACGTCCATTATCCTTTACGGTAATGGACTCGTCCTTATTGATATATACGTCAATATTATCGCAGAAACCAGCGAGAGCCTCATCGATAGAGTTGTCAACTACCTCATATACAAGGTGGTGACGGCCTCTCTCGCCGGTATCGCCGATATACATCGCAGGTCTTTTACGAACTGCCTCCAGTCCCTCAAGCACTTGGATACTGCCAGCGTCGTAACTCTCGGCAGCCTGCTGTGCCTGATTGATGTTGTTTTCTTCCATTTTTGTAAATGTGTAAAAAATTTATCAAGGACAAAGGTATTATTTTTATTAAACAATTCCAAAAAAAATTGGGAGAAAACAGCAAAAAAAATGTAAAAAATATATCTCCAATACATACCAAACACAAACTCACGATTAGGAAAAATACATCCTAATCGTGAGTTTTTTTGTTACTATATTTTTAAGTTTCCAAATTATTACTATATTTGCAATCTCAAAACAAATGAAATGGAAAAAGATAAAATATTGGTAAGCTATTCGGATGTGGAGATAGAGCGCGGGGGCGTCAAAATCCTCAGCGGAGTATGTTTCTGCATCAAGGCCGGCGAGATGGTGACTATAGAGGGACCAATCGGTTCCGGCAAATCGTCGCTGTTCAAGACTCTGTACGCCGATATCCAGATAAGCGGAGGAAAAGCCAAGGTTCTCGATTTTGATGTGAAGGGACTATCGGAGCGCAAGACGGCCCAGCTGAGAAGACGTATGGGCATTGTGTTTCAGGACTATCAGCTGTTCGACAACAAGACCGTGGCCGACAACCTGAAGTTCGTAATCGACTCGATAGGCTACAAGCCCGAGGGCGCAAGCATCGACGAGCATATAGACCGCATACTCGATAAAGTGGGGATGCAGAGCAAGAAAGGCACTTTTCCGCACATGCTGAGCGGAGGCGAGAGGCAGAGCGTGGCCATCGCAAGGGCAATAGTCTGCAATCCTGAGCTGATAATAGCCGACGAGCCTACGGGAAACCTCGACGAGGCTTCGGCAAGGCACATCGCGTCACTGCTTGGTCAGCTGGCTGACGAAGGAACCGGCGTACTGGTGGCCACACACGACGAAAACGCCTTCAGCTGCCAAAAACACCGTACTCTCCACATCGAGGACGGCCATCTGATGGAATAAACACACATTTTAATATACAAAAGACGGGGCTCGCTCCGTCTTTTTTGTTTAATCAATGTATCTATGAAAAAGACAATTGTATCGATATTACTGATAATAACGACATTAGCTGCCATGGCCCAGCATCCATACAAGACCGACTGGAGGGTGTACAAAAACGACTACGCGAAAATAATCTACCCGGCCGGGAACGTATACGACGCCGCAAGGCTGGGCTACGCCATGCGCCATGTCTATGAGGCCGACACGGTAAACATGCGCGCGCATCCCAGGAGAATGCCGATAATCATTTCGCCAACTTCCTGCACGTCAAACGGATACACAACCATGCTGCCATACAAGATGTTTCTATACACCAAGCCCACCGACTATGGCGAGATGTGCGGAATGTATTGGTATCAGAACCTTCTAAGCCACGAATTCCGACACATAACACAATATGCCCAGTTCAACAAGGGACTTACCAGACTGGCCCACTGCGTATTGGGCGGAAACGGATGGGCGGGTCTGCAATACTCTGTGCCTCAGTGGTATTACGAGGGCGACGCCGTATATGCCGAGACAGTGACATCAACTTCGGGACGCGGAAGATCGGCCCTATTCGAGATGCCGGTGGCCGCCATGCTCACGGAGAACGGCAAGCTGTACCCATACGACAAGATAATCCACAGATCGTACCGCGACATGATTCCAAACCACTATCCAATAGGCTATTTCCTGACCACGGGAGCCAAGCGCATATATGGCAACGACGTTTTTGCAAGGGTATCAGAGAATCAGAAATGGTACTCATTCTGGCCGTTCGCTTTCGGACGCGGATTCAAGAAGGAGACGGGCAAGAATCTCAGGCAGAATTACGAGGAGATTTTCGGCGAGATGAGGGATTTCTACAAGCAGAGAATCAACGAAAGCGGGGCCACGGAACACCATTGTTTCAGCTACACAAACAACAAGATATACACCAACTACCGAAACCCCAAAATATTGAACGACAGTACATTAATATGTATAAAATCGTCGCTGGGCAAGACAGCAAGGTTCATAACCATAGATATGGCAACGAAGAAGGAAAAAGTAATCTGCCAAACCGACGCATCCACATTCAGCACCGACGGCAGGATAGCCGTATACGCCACATCAGTACCCGACGTGAGATGGAGCCTCCGCGACTATTCTGACCTCGCGATAGTGGACCTCATGAGCGGCAAGACAAATATCGTAACAAGCAAGGAACGGATATTCGAGCCGTCGATATCGCCCGACGGCAAGAGGATTGTGGCCACAAGTTTCAGCGAGAGCGGCGAATGCAGCATCGTAATCTTCGAGAGCGACATTACTGGCCCATCATGGAAACCCAAAAAGAAAACCACGGTGCGAAAGGCGCTCCGCAAGGATTACTATCTGAGACAGCCTATTTTCTTGGATGACAACAGGATAGCCTATATCCTCACATTCGCAAATATGAACAGCATAGAGGTTCTGGACCTTAGGGACAATTCCGTGAGCACATGGCTGGAGCAAACGCACGACAACATTCAGGACCTATCCAAACTGCAATCCGCGATATGTTTCGTAAGCGACAGGACAGGAATCAGCAATCTATTCGCCATAACGGAGGACGGAAGGCTGGATCAGCAGACCAACTCGAAATTCGGCGCCGTATCGCCTTGCTGCGACAGTGACCGCGGAATGATTTTTTTCAACGAGTACACCAGCAAGGGCTACAAGATTTCGGGAGTCAGGATACTGGAATACGACTGCAATTTTCAAAAACAAAAGACCGAATACTACAAGCCCCTGCTCGACAAGGAGGCCAACGGCAGGCTCGACAAGCCACTCACATACGACTTGGTGGATACCAACAGTACATTGGAATTCAGCAGGAAATACCACCAGTACAGCGACCCGGTGAGATTCCTCGGATGGATGCCAACTGCCAACGAGGATTATATCAGCATATCAGCTAATAGCGAAAACAATCTCGAGACCCTCTATATATCGGCCACTGGTGTCTACTACCTCGACCCTGGATACCTAAGAGGCGCGCTATCAGCTACATACAGAGGATTCTGGCCGGTGATAAGCATATCGACGTCGGTGGGCGAAATGGGCGACAGAATCCTGTTTCACGACCTGAGAGGCCGGAGCTATTTCAAGACCTGCTACTGGAGGGAAAACACCGTATCTGCCTCGGTATCAATACCATTGAATCTGTCACGGAGACATTTCAGCCAACGGGTAAACGTATCAGCTGCAATACAATACTACATGATAGCGGAAAAGCCGACCTACGGGCTCGAGGAGCTCGGCAACGGCAATCTCCCGATGATAAGCGGCTCGGCCAGCTACTCCTGGAGCAAGAAACTGGCCTACCGCGATTTCAGGAGTCCGCTATCATTGTCAGCCAGCGTATCGGCCATCAAATCAGTGACTTCGGCCATGAGCGGAGGTATGGTGGCAGCTAATGGCAGTTTTACTGTACCCGGACTCTTCCGGCAAAACTACCTCACCGTAACGGGCAACATTGTGCGGCAGAAAGAGATTGCTGACCCGCGGAGATCATACCTATTCAGCAACACGGCCTTCGATACCAGAGGCTACGAAATCATGCGCCTGGAATCCATCAACAAGCTGAGCGCCGACTATGCGTTTGCGATGGGCTATCCCGACATCGGAATCCCGAGCATTGTATGGATAAAGAGGCTTCGCGGGGCAATAAACGGCGACATTGCCCATGGAAGTATTCTGGGCGTTGACCTCGATTACGCATCGGTGGGCGCAAGGATAATGGCGGATTTCGGCATATTGAGAATCAACAAGGAATTCACGGTAGGATTTTCGGTTGCCAAGGGCCTGAAGACCAACGGATTGGAGTGCGTGGAATACGGACTGATTTTAAATTTGCCTATTAATTAGAAATTAATTGCTATCTTTGCAAAAATTAAAAATCACAAATCAAAAAAATACATAAAAATGGCATCAGCATTGAAAAATCTCTCGGATTTCGGCGGAGTCGAGATCCCAAACGGCAGCGATATGAAAATCGGAATCGCCGTGGCCCAGTGGAACAAGGAAATCACCGACGCTCTCCTCAGAGGCGCCAAGGACACTCTCCTGAAGCACAATGTGAAGGAGGAAAACATCATCACAGTAAGCGTTCCCGGCACTTTTGAGCTCACTCTTGGCGCTCAGAACCTCTTGGAATACACCGACGTGGACGCCGTGATAGTTCTCGGCTGCGTAATCCAGGGCGACACCCGCCACTTCGACTTCATCTGCAACGGCGTTACTCAGGGCGTTACCGAGCTGAACATCAAGTACAATCAGCCTGTAATCTTCGGCGTTTTGACAACCAACGACCAACAGCAAGCCCTCGACCGCTGCGGCGGCAAGCTCGGCAACAAGGGCGACGAGGCAGCAGTAACCGCCCTCCAGATGGTGGACCTCCACAACAAAATGCGCGACAACTATCTGAACGCGTACGACAACCTGTAAAAAGCCTGACGGCACAAACTTCTCGCACAGATTACACAGAACACACAGATACACACCGATAAAAATCTGTGTCATCAGTGTAATCTGTGCGAATTTTTTAAGCAATAAAAGCAAACAATGACCGACAACAGAGATTCAATAGATTTTGCGAACGAGCCGGTGGGACAGCTTTTCAGGAAAATGCTGTGGCCCACTCTCATAAGTATGATTTCCATAGTGGTCCTCAATATCGCCGACGGCGCATTCCTGGGCCACGGCGCAGGCAGCGAGGCCCTCGCCGGAGTAAATATCGCCGCACCTATCTTCAACATAATGATGGGAATAGGCATAATGTTCGGAATAGGAAGCAGCATAGTGGCCAGCATTCACCTATCACGCGGACAAGTGAAAGCTGCCAACATCAACATAACCCAGGCCCTCATCGGCAGCCTTACAATAGCCGTGATACTCAGCGCGCTGATACTCACCAACCTGCCCGCCACCTGCCGGCTCTTTGGCAGCAACGACGAGCTGATACCCCTTGCAAGCAGTTACCTGAAATGGGTAGCCATTGCCGAGCCGCTGATAATGATTGAGATGGTATGCAGGTTCATCATAAGAATCGACGGCAGCCCCAACTACGCAATGATCTGCTCGGTGGCGGCCTCAACTCTCAACATCATCCTCGACTACGTGGCAATCTTCATCCTCGGCTGGGGACTGGAGGGCGCGGCCATTGCCACAAGCGTATCGTTCGCGCTGTCGGGAATAGCACAGCTGATATATATGATATGGTTCACCAAGACACTGAACCTCTACAGGCTGAAACTCACGATTAAATCCTTGAAACTCACACTCCGAAACCTCGGCTATCAGATAAAGATGGGATTCTCGGCAATGGTGGGCGAGATTGCGGTGAGCGGAAGTATGATAATAGGAAACTTCGTTTTCATCCACTACCTCGGCGAGATAGGCGTGGCGGCCTACAGCGTTGCGTGCTACTCGATACCATTCATCTTCCTGATGGCCAACGGCATAGCTCAGGCAGGTCAGCCCATAGTAAGCTACGCCTACGGCGCCGACAACAAGGAACGCCTCAATGAGAGTTACCGACTGATGATCCGCTGGGCCGTGATAGCAGGCGCGGCATTATCGGCGCTAATGTATTTCCTGGCCCCATACGTTACGATGATATTCCTCCAGGAAGGCGACCCCGCATTCCAGATAAGCGTTGACGGCCTCCCCTACTACGGCCTCGGAATCCTTGTAATCACCCTCAACATAGTCCTCATAGGCTATATGCAGAGCATAGAGCAGAGCACAAGAGCCAGCATTTACTCAATCCTCCGCGGCTTCGTGATAGTAATCCCCTGCTTCATCCTCCTCCCACAGCTGATAGGCGAGATAGGAATGTGGCTTGCAATCCCAGTGGCCGAGGCGATAACGCTGGGAGTGATTGCGGCAAGCTGGAAAAGACAGTAGAGACGCGCCCGCGGCACGTCTCAGGGAGGATAATCATCGCCCGTGGCAGGTCTCTGGAAACAAAAACACCCCAATTTTTGCACAGATAATAAAGAAAAAGTTTATTATCTATGCAGATTTTAGGGTGTTTTATTTGTTTATATCAGAAATAAGAAATAAATTTGTGGCATAAAATTTAGCAAATATGACATTAGCATTAGCCAAGACATTCAGGAACATTCCGGTAAAAAACGGTGAGATTATCTCGCAATTAGGAGATTACAAGGCCCCTTCTATGAAGATTCAGAATATGGAAAGGGCCAAGGAAATCATACGCCTAAAGAAAGGATTGTTCATAGTGGACGGCAGCGATTACGGATTTCCAATCTCAAAACCGATTTGCTCAAATCACATTTACGGACCTTCGTACTTATCGCTCCAATGGGCGCTTAGTTACTATGGATTAATACCGGAGAGAGTTTATATGATGACCGCAGTAACGATAAAAAGAAGCCGCAAATTCGAGAACGAATTAGGTGTATTCTCATACCGTCAGGTTCCTGAGGATTATTATCCAATAGGAATCACTATAGAAGAACACGACGGAACCAACATATTGATAGCCACACCCGAAAAAGCGTTGTGTGATATGATTCTTGCCGATCCATATATCCCCAACGACTCAATAGAGGGACTATACAGATACCTTGAAGAAGACATCCGATTCGACATAGACGAACTTGGAAACCTCAACATCGGAATAATAGAAGAATGTGCCAAGTGCGGCAGAAAAACAAGAATTTTGAACAACTTGATAAAGATAATAAACAAAGTATGAATATATTCGAAAAAATGGTGGAAAGATACCACCCTCAAAACCAGAACGATATCGTAAGTGCCCAAAGAGAGGCAATGCAAAAAATTGCACTCTCAGGACTCCAAAGGGGTGGATTTTTCGAACACGCCGCCTTTTACGGAGGCACTTGCCTGAGAATTTTTCATAACCTGCCAAGATTCTCAGAGGATATGGATTTCTCGCTGATAGAGAAGAATGACACAATTCATATCGAGAACTATTTTCAGCCAATCGTTGACGAATTCAAGGCGGCTGGAATGCCTGTTGAAATCGAGAAAAAAGACAAAAAGATATTCGGAAGAGTAGAGTCGGCCTTTCTAAAGGAGGATACTGAAGCTTACGAAATAAAGTTTCAGACCCGAAAGATGATGAAGGTAAAGATAGAACTTGATACCGATCCGCCATTGTGTTTCGATACCGAGGAGAAAATGCTTATGGAACCGCACTCGTTTTCAGTAAGGTGTTTCACTCTTCCAGACCTGTTTGCCGGCAAAATGCACGCTCTTGTTTATAGAGCCTGGCAACGCCGAATTAAGGGCCGCGACTGGTACGACTTTGAATGGTACGTAAGGAACAATGTAAAACTTGACTATCGACACCTCCAGGAACGTATTCAGGAATTCAGCGGACGCACAATAAGCAAGGAGGAGTTTATGAATGAATTACGCGATAAACTAACATCAAGCAACATTGAGCAAGTGAAAAACGACGTAATACCATTTATGGACAATCCCCAAGAATTAAAAATCTGGAGCAACGACTATTTCCTGCAACTGGCAAATATGATTGTCTTCAAGGATTAAAAAAAACAAATACCCCAATTTTTGCACAGATAACAAAGAAAAAGTTTATTATCTGTGCTGATTTTGGGATGTTTTAAATATTTTATTTCCGAAAATACGAAAATTTTCATATTCTCGGAAACAGAATTATTCCTCAAAATAATTTTGATTAATCAAAAATAATAGCATATATTTGCTAAACGAATCAACAAACAATCAAAACACAAAGACAATGAATATACTCATCCTGAAAGGAAGCCCAAGAAAGGGCAGCAACTCTTCCATTCTGGCCGACGAATTTGCCCGTGGCGCCAACGAGAATGGTCACAATATCACATTCTTCGACGCTGGCAGTCACGAGGTTCATCCCTGCCAGGCCTGCAACTTCTGCCGCGAGAATATCGGAATGTGCGC
>JAZUEG010000236.1:0-3066 GCA_045640025.1 Bacteroidales bacterium | reverse complement strand
TATTGCAAGAATTTATCTAATGTAAGAAGTATTTCTTCATTAAACGACTCGTAAACTTTTTCAATATTATTATCAACCTTTGAGAAATCGAATTTTAATACTAAAAAAGAGCTATGTTCTTCTGTTAATTCTTGATATATTTTTTTGTCTTTAAAATACAAATCAAATTTATCTTTATATTTTACATTGTAATAAGCATCTAATGTGGCAAGAAACAATGTTTTTCCAAATCTACGAGGGCGTAAAAATGTGAAGAATGTGTCTGATTTTTCTATTTTTGCAATAAAATCAGTTTTATCAACATAATAATAATTTTTGTTGACTATTCTATCATAATCTGTTATACCGTATGGAATGCCTTTTGTTGCCATATTTTTATTCAATTAAGAATTAATAATTTTTAATTCTTCTAATTTATTATTTATGCAAATATAGATATTTCTAATTAATTTTCTTTGTTTTATTTATGTAAATTTACTAATTATTGTATTAATCTAACCCGTAGGCGGCTTTAATTGATTTTAGCTCTATGTGATTGCAAAAGTATCTGAGTGAAATTATGAATCCTTGATACCAAGAGCGTTTACCTCGCAGATGAAAACCTTTTTCATAGGATGGTCGGCGTGAGGAATCTGATCCTTTGGCAAGTTCCAGCGCTTCAGCATAGGGAACCACTTCAGCAACTCCTGCTTGTACTCGCAGGCTGTAAGGTTCTTGCCGGTGTTCTTGTTGAACTACTCCACAAACATCGAGCAATACTCAGCCATCTCCTCCATAGTGAAATCACCGGTGAAGGCGTCGTCTTTGTAACAATAAATGCAATAGTCCCCGTTCTTGCTGCCATCAGCATTAGTACCCAGAATCTCCTCGCTGAGAGGCATTCCGCGACTCTGACAAAATTTCTGTTCCATTGTATTAATAGTTTTTAGTTTGAAATCAACGGTACAAAGGTATGGGATTTTGATAGAAAGAAGTGTATGAAAAATGGACAATTTCAAAAATGCGTTCAGCAAAAATTCACTTCTCGAAAAGCGAAAATCAGCCCTGAATTCACTTTTCGAAAAGCGAAAATTGATATGAAATTCACTTTTGGAAAGGTTTAAAATTTGTTAAATATCTTTGGTTATTAAAGATAAATGTATTACATTTGTGGGCGACAAAAACAATCACATCAATATGGAAGAACAAGATATACTACAACTTATAAGCATTTACCACAGACGCTTGGCCAATGTGAGTCTCAAATTCAAACGATTTTTGCACAACGAGATCAATTGGGATGCAAGGCTCATTGGAATTATGGGCGCAAGAGGCGTGGGCAAGACTACGCTTTTGCTACAACATATAAAGGAGACTCACAAAAACATCGACGAGGCAATATGGATTTCACTCGACAATATGTTGTTGAAAACCCACGATTTGCAGGCCGTTGTGGAATATCTCTACGTACACGGCTACACCTATATGTATTTCGACGAGGTTCACAAATATAAGGATTGGACCAATCATCTGAAAAACTTCTATGACAACTATCCTGACTTGAAGATAGTATATACAGGATCGTCAATGTTGGAGATTGACAACTCAAAAGTAGATCTCTCGCGCCGTCAGTCACTATATACACTTCCTGTAATGTCGTTCAGGGAATACTTGGAATACATTGGAACCCTGTCAGTTGCGCCTATTACATTCGAGGACTTGACACAAAACCACGTTTCGATATCAATGGACATTACTGCAAGGACCAAGATTTTGAAGCATTTCTCTGACTACATAAATTTTGGCTGTTACCCATTCTTCAAGGAAGCGGGCAGGGATTTCCATACGCAATTGTCGGCAATAGCACAATTGGTAATAGATACCGACGTTCCATCTGTTATGGATATATCGTATTCGTCGATAGAAAAGATAAAGAAACTACTGATGATTATCGCGAAAAACGTGCCTTTCGAGCCCAATATCAGCAAGTTGTGCGCATCACTCGACACCACGCGCGACAACTGTCTGAGAATGCTATATATGCTCGACAGGGCAAACATACTATCTCTGTTGACAAAGGAACTCAAAAACTACAAGCATTTGATTTCGCCTGAAAAAGTGTACCTAAACAACTCCAACCTTATGATTGCCCTTACAAGCAATCCCGACATCGGCAATCTGCGTGAGACTTTCTTTATGAATCAGTTGAAATCAAAATTCGAGTTGCAGATGCCCAAGAAAGGAGATTTCCTGATAAACGGCAAATACCTTTTCGAAATAGGAGGTCAATACAAGGGCTTCGACCAGATAAAAGACCTTCCAAATAGTTTCCTGGCAATCGACGGCCTAGAAACAGGAGTAGCCAACAGAATTCCTTTATGGATTTTTGGAATGCTATACTGACGTCCCCAAACAAAAAAACTGCCGGCCACTTACATCAAGCAACCGGCAGTTTTCATAATCTCAGGAAAGTCCTGAAACAGAGATCCATCATTATTCGGAAACCTCAGGACCGTCGCCCTTTACGTTATTAATCTGGACAACCACACCATCAGGCTTATCGAAAACAAACTCGATGGTATTGCAGTTGTCGCAAAGTTTGGAAGCCACACAGCCAACGTATTCAAGACCATTCTCATACTCATCCAAATATTTGCGATCCTTCCCTATTTTTTCAGAAAGGTCATCGGCAAAAACACTTATTTTATCAATGCCGGAATCGCCCTCATATACAGAGAACCTCTTCTCTCCATTCAGATAATAGTTGAAAGCGCCATTCTCCTCCTTGATTGTATATCCCTTTATTGCCATTGGACGAGAACCTCCAATATCGATACCCTCCTCAGTCCAATAACTGCGGAGACCTTTCTCGTCTATATAATCGGATTGACTAGGACACAAGGCCTGCTCCACAAACTTCTCGCCATCCCAAACAAAAGAAATTATTAGTGTCCGAGAAAAATTTGACAATACGCTCCCAAGCCCTCTACACATACCTGGAGAGCTTTTTTTGATTATAAATTGCAAAGGGTTAATCTTTTGCCGAATAAGCTGTCCTAAATTCGAAAATCAAGTCTTGAATAATGG
>JAZUEG010000235.1:0-1743 GCA_045640025.1 Bacteroidales bacterium | reverse complement strand
CAGGGGCGCAGCATCACGAATCAGCTGCAGGACGGAATCGAATTTTTCGGGCGCAAATACAAGGCCCAGAAATACATCGCGTACTTCCAGAGCTACACCAACACATACGCCGGAATCAGCGAGCTGAGGGACATCTACGACGAGGCCCTCAGCCATCCCGACGTGGTGGGCCTTACAGTGGCCACACGCCCCGACTGCGCCGGCAATGATGTGCTCCGCCTGCTGGCCGAATATTCCCGGAAAGTATACACCACGGTGGAGTTTGGCGTGGAGAGCTGCTACAACGACACGCTCCGCCGCATCAACCGGGGCCACACATTCGAACAGGTCGCCGACGCCATAATCCACGCCCACGCCCACGGCATAGAGGTATGCGCACACCTTATAATGTATCTGCCCGGCGAGACTCCCGAGATGATGATGAACACCGCCCGGATTATGAGCAATCTGCCCGTCAGCATACTCAAGCTCCATCAGCTGCAGATCATCAAGGGCACGCCCATGGAGAAGGATTTTGCAGCTAATACGTGGCATCTTCCTGGCGTTGACGAGTACCTGGATTTCTGCGCCGAATACATCCGACAGTCGAGGCCCGACATCATCTGGGAGAGATTCATCAGCGAATCGCCCCGCAATATGGTAGTGGCGCCATGCTGGAACGGAATCAAGAATTTCGAATTTACCGAGAAGCTGAGAGCACGCCTCAGATGAATAAAAAATATTATCATTTTTCTTCCAAAAAAACAAATATATTACTATCTTTGCTCTCACTATGAAGAGAGCCATCGCCATATTATATATGTGTATGTTGAGTTTAATTGCCGTATGCCAAAGTACTCAGCATCATGACATTAATGTAGCACTGCTGGGTGACAGCAACACCTGGCTTGGAGGCGACGACTGCTCGAAACCCAAGGGCTGGAACACATATTTCAAAAAAGAGTTTGGCCCCAAGAGCTGCGTGAGCCTGGCGCGAAGCGGCGCCACATGGACCAACACCGACAGCACAAGAGAAAATCTGACAGAAAACTCCGGCATCATTACCCACTGCAATGTAATCTACAATCAGGTATGCAGGCTGAAAGACGGCTGCGGAAAAGGATTGATCCCAAGCCCGGACCTCATAATAATAGCCGCCGGCACCAACGACGGATGGTTTACCCAGAAGAGGCCCGGATTGTTCGATATGCCAGCTGATGGCGGACTTATCACCAGCAAAGACGTAAGCGAGATTACAACATTGGCCGAATCGGTGGTATACAGCAGCCTGATATTGATGGAAAGTTTCCCAAACGCCAGGATAGTATTGCTGACCCCCATGCAGTCGACAGCGGTGCCCAACGAGCGCATCAGCCAGGTGGGCGACATAATAGAGCAATGCGGCACTGGACTCGGGATTCCGGTTTTCAGACAGGATGTAATCTCCAAGGTGAAATCTGACAGCGAGAAAAAACAGAAAAAATACACCTACGACGGCACCCACACATCGGTGCTGGGCGCTCAGGAAAACGGCAAGCTGATTGCCCAGAAAATCAGCCAACTATACGACTAAGACAAAACAACTACATACAAAAAAAATGGTATTCTCCGACCTTTTTTTCCTCTTTGTTTTCATCCCGGTATTCGTGGTTTTCTATGTGGGAGCCAATTATCTGGACAAGAAAACCAGCGCTGAAAGTCCCAAATTCAGGAACGCAGTGCTCACGATGTTCAGCCTCGTATTCTATGCCTGGGGCGAGCCGG
>JAZUEG010000234.1:0-3530 GCA_045640025.1 Bacteroidales bacterium | reverse complement strand
CTTCCTAAGACCGCTTGGCCTCCGACTTAAGTTTCCTGTCGTACTGCTGTCCGCTGTTCTTCTGCAATACGAAAGTACCGCCGAGCGCCGAGTTCATGGCCAGATAGCTGGATTTAAGAGGCTCGAGCTCGCTCTTGAGGCGCGCCACATCGGGACTCTCGTCCAATGTGCCGAGCATTCCCATCAGGTCGTCGAACACAAGACCCTGCTCCACAATGCTCGATGTGAGCGCCGGATTCAGGTCAGGGTCAGATTCCGAGAGGCAGGTAGAAATATAAAGACTCTCCACCCACATTCCCATCACAATCATCATGGCTGCCGGGCGACGGCTGCTTTCCTTTAATAACGCATCAGAATGGAAAAATGTTTGCGAAACTATCTTTTTTAACATTTCTTTATTCTGAATATTGTCTTCCACCAGTTTCAGCTTGCTCATAGTAGCCGAATCGGCCACCTCGAGCCCCGATGCAAGATCCCTGATGCAGTCCAGATACTTGAGCGCCACCTGGTTCTGGTCGAAATATATCGAATAGCTCAAATCGGCACCGTAAACACCCAGATTGAGCGCCGACGACATATTAGTGGAATACCTTACGCCAAGCTCCACCTTGTGCAGAAGCTTTGGCTCATACTCCACCCCCGTAGACTGGATTACATGAGCAATCTCCAGCGGCGACGGAAGCGAATAATACACATCACTCACATTGTGGTGCTGTGCCTTTACGCGGGCCTGAGAACGCATATCGCGCTTGCCCTGAGTATCCGATGCGCCTCCACCGCATCCCGTCAGCAGAAATATCGACAGAGCCAAACAGGATACTCCTCTTACCAAATTTTTCATAAAAAAAATAAATAAATTGGTTTACAGATACTTATCACCGGCATCCATATACGGGACTTTCTCATATATTTCGGTTACAAATTTATATTTTAAATCAGAAATATAAAATCTTTTAGGCAAAAAATTAGCCAAAAAAGAAGAAAAATCAACAGTTTTTCTATAAATTTGCCATCAATATCAACAACACAGCAAAATGAACACCGCAGAAAAAAAATTATTTCTAACTAAGCTTAACACCGAGTGCGACCAGGACCTCCTGAAAACCCTCGCCTACTACCGCAAAAACAGCGATCTCGACCTCCTGCCCAGCATCCTCGACCTATTGGGATCCAGCCGGGGACAGGAAATCAAGGACGCCGTAGCCGAGCTCTGCCTCGATATCCGCACAGCTGATACAGCCATCACCGTAATGGACTACATCAGCGAGACTCCCAACACCGAAATCAGGAGACAGCTGATGTCGATAATCTGGCAGACCGGACAGGACCTGAGCCTCCGCGCCCATCAGATAGTGAAAATCCTGCTCCAGGAAGACGATTTCCAGGCCGCATTCGACTGTTTCACAGTGCTCGAAAACTGCACCGAATCCATCACTCCCGAAACCGCATCCAGCCTTCTCGAGATGGTAAGGGCAGCTAATGGCGAGAACAATCCAGCCACATCCGCGCTCATAGAATCCGCCGCAGATTATCTGCTGAGGGCATCAGTGGTAGATGCCAGCTAATACAAAAAGAATCCCTGAACCCCACCTTCGGAGCGGAGTTCAGGGAACAAAAATAATATAAAATATAGATAATCACTTCCAATCCTTGAAAGGATTTCTTGAAAGTTCAGAATTGTAATACCGCGGATCGCCGGTAACCTCATCTCCCAGAAAATCGGGCTTCTCGAATTGCTGGTTTTCGGTGCTCAGCTCCACCTCGGCCATCAGAAGACCGTCGTTGTCGCCGTAAAACTCATCCACCTCCACCACAAGATTCTTCCAGTTAACGATATAGCGGGTTTTCTCTATTACACCCGGCTCGCAGATGCGGAGCATCTCATTCACCTGATGGGCGGGAATCTCGTATTCCCACTCATTGCGTGTAACGGCTGTAGAATCCAGCGAACTCTTGATGGTGATAAAACCCTTGTCGCCCTTCAGCCTCACCCTCACACACTTGGCATCGTTCCTGAAAATATAGCCCTGAACGATGTAAGTGCTCGATGTAGCCAAATGCTTGAACTCTCCCTTTACAAGGAATTTTCTTTCAATCTCGAAAGCCATTTCTGAAAGATATTTTGATTTTCTTTGTTTACTTATACCCTAATACCGATTACGATAATATCATCAAGCTGCTCGTAAGAATCGCCAATCCATTCCTCGTGGGTATCCACCACGATCTTTTCCTGACGCTTCATATCATACTCATTGATATCCATTACCAGCTTCTGGAAGTTCTTGGTGAGGAACTTACGGCCCCACTTGCCACCAAACTGGTCGATATATCCATCAGATGTCAGATAGAACGAATCTCCCTCTTTCAGCTGATACGAAGTCTTTGTAAAGCTCTCCTTCTCTCTGATATACACACCGATAGGCATCGAATCGGCAGGCATAATGGTAAGGCGGAGATATCCATCCTCGGTCTCGCGGAGATGTTCAGGCTTTAAGAGGTTGGCCTTTGCCTTTTCCTCCTCGTCCTTTTTGAAATGCTGAACAAGATAGCCGTTGTTGTTGGCTGCTGCGAAATGCAACATCTGTGTATCCACATCGTAGCGTACGAGCGAGAGGTCCATACCATCCTTCTGCTTGGCGTTCACATCCTCCTGGTGGAGAGCTGCCTTAACCTCGGTTCTCAGATGATTGAGAATCTCGTCAACTTCTACGATATTTCGCTCTGCCACAATCTTGTTGAAGAGCGAGAGACCAAGCATACTCATGAACGCACCCGGAACACCGTGACCCGTACAGTCGGCCGCACATATAAATATGTGATTGTTGTCGTCGGCATGGAACCAGTAATAGTCGCCACTTACGATGTCTCTTGGACGGAAGAACAGGAAATACTCAAAATTGAACATATTGAGGAAGTTTGGCGATGGCGACACCGCAGTCTGAATACGCTTAGCGTATACGATACTGTCGGTAATCGACTTGTTGGCCATCTCGATAACCTCCTTCTGACGCGAAAGCTCCTCGTTCTTGGTAAGAATCTCGTTGTTGGCAGCCTGAAGATTTTCTTTCTGAACGGTAATCTCCTCATTCTTCATGATGAGGTCGGCGTTCTTGAGCTCAATCTCGGCCTGCTGTGCCTTCAACTGCTTGTTTTTCTTACGCATCGAAATTATAAAGCCTGCAAAGAACAGAATGATGACACCGGCAAATACAAGCGCAAGTCTTGTAAACTTGGTCTGGTTTTTCTGAATCTCCAGAGCGTGTTCCTGATCCTTTTGTCTTTGCTCAAAACCACGCTTTTCATCTTCGGCCTTACGCTGCTGTACCTCATACTCGTGGGCAAGACTGTCCTGAAGTTTCTGGACACGTTCCTTCTCCTCACGCTCAAGTTTGGCCAATTTCTCAGCATCCAAAAGTCTTTGGAGCGCATCAGCACGGTCCTTTTCCAAATCGGCTCGGGCTTCGTTCTCCAAAGCCTGACGACGGAAGAACTCTTCCTGCTGTTTACGCTGTTTCTCCTCAGCCACCTTC
>JAZUEG010000233.1:0-1865 GCA_045640025.1 Bacteroidales bacterium | reverse complement strand
CATACGACCACTACCCCACCCGCGGAATGGCCGGATGCTACTATGTAACAGCGCGCGATTCGGCTGGCAACGAGGGAGTTGTGGATTCGCGCCTGTGTATAGACCAGTGCGACTATTACCGCCTGCCAAACGTATTCACGCCCAACTCCGACGGACAGAACGACCTGTTCCACCCGTATCCATACCAGTTTGTGGACCACGTGGACATGACCATCACCAACAGATGGGGCAGGGTGGTATTCAAGACCAACGACCCCGACCTCAACTGGGACGGCAAAGACCAGAACAACGGTTCCCAGCTGCCCGACGGAGTATACTTCTACCACTGCACGGTATACGAGCACAGGCTTACCGGCCCCGAAACCCGCGACATAGAGGGATACATCACAATATTCACCAAAAACACTAACAAAAACTAACCCCATGAGGAAACTGCTGACAATAATAATTGTATTAGCTGCCATGACCTCCACGGCACAGGTATCAGAGCAGCTGATACGTGACATACAGTATGCCGAGTATCTGGTAAGCAACAACCGGAAGCCTCTGGCATACGAGCATCTCAACAATATAATAAGGACCCACAAGACCTGCGCCGAGGCATACTATCTGCGCGCCCTGGCATACCGCGCCGACGGCAACACAAAATCCGCCATCCGCGACCTCCAGAACGCCATGCAGTACGGCCCCAGCACCGCCAAATACCATATGGAAAACACAAGCCTGATGCTTCAGCTCAAGAAATACGGACAGGCATACGCAAGCCTACAGAAGGCCATGCAATGCGACAGCGCCCTCACAACGGAGAGCGACCACAACAAACTTGTATCAGCTGAAACAATGGCGATAAACGGCGCCACGATAGACGCCATACGCATAATAAACACCGTGGATACCAGATCGGGACAATATTACCGCATAAAAGGAATAGCCTACACCAAGGCCGGGCTCAATGACGAGGCAATACAGACCCTGGGCCTGGCCATAGACACCGACCCTAAGCTCACCGACTGCTACATCTGGCGCGGAATGGCTCATTACCAGAGCGGAAACACCAGCAAGGCCCATGCCGACTGGCAGACAGCCATAAGGAAACGCGAATACGACGCCAGAATTTATCTCGAGAAATACAAATAAGAAACCATGGCCGAAAAAAAGGAAAAAAGCTGGCAGCGGAAAGTCAAGGCGCTGATACACAAGATAAAGCGCACACGAATAAACCAGAAACTGCTGATATACATAATAATGGTGGCAGTGGCCACAGCCGCATGGGTAATCAACAAGGTGGGAAGCACAATCTCCACGGCCGGCACATGCGAGGTGGAATACTACGGCCTGCCCAAAAACAGGATAATAGTGCCCGGAATCACCACCAGCGAAATCAGGATAAACTTCTCGGCCAGGGGAACACAGCTGCTGGGCAAGCACGGCAAACTGCCAGTAATAAGAATCGACCTGTCGAAACTCGACATCCGCACATTCCCCGACAGCGACTCCACACTGAAATTCGTAACCAACGACGACATACGCGCGCAGGTGGAGCAGCAGATGCCCACGGGATTCCATTTCGAATCGCTGAGCCCCGACACAATACTCATAGACCTGGGCGCATCGGCCAAGAAAAAAGTACCCGTAGTGCTGCAGCAGAAGATATCGTTTGCGCGTCAGTACAGGATAGCAGGCCAGCCCGAGCTATATCCCGACAGCGTGATAATCAACGGATCGGAGATGATAATGGACACCGTAAACTGCATCTACACCGAGCCCCTCGTAATCAGCAACCTGAAAGACAGCATCAGCCGCAGCAGAGTACAGCTGATAATGCCCAAGGGAATCACCTGTCCGCTGAAACGCACCGACGTAAC
>JAZUEG010000232.1:0-6377 GCA_045640025.1 Bacteroidales bacterium | reverse complement strand
CGATATGGTTATCAATGGTGTTGAGGTTGGCGGTGGTTCCATCCGTATCCACGATGCCGAGACTCAGGCCAAGATCTTCAAGATTTTGGGCTTCACTCCAGAGAAGGCTCAGGAGCAGTTTGGATTCCTGATGAACGCATTCAAGTATGGTGCGCCTCCTCACGGTGGCCTCGCTTACGGTCTCGACCGCTGGGTAAGCCTTTTCGCAGGCCTCGACAGCATCCGCGACTGTATCGCTTTCCCAAAGAACAATTCGGGTCGCGATGTGATGCTCGATGCGCCCTCGTTCCTCGAGCAGAAACAGCTCGATGAGCTCTATCTTGCAACCAAACCCGTTGAGAAATAATGACAGATAATGCTAAAATAGTGATGACCGAGTTGTTGCAGTCATGCAAGAATATCATGGCCGCAACAGCCGGGTTGTCCATTCCGAAAGCTTTTGCCAAGGAGCCTTTCCTTCTTGAGAATATTTATATGAACCTCATCATTCTGGTGGAGTCGTATATCAGGATTGGCAACGGCAAGTCCGATTACCCCTCCATCAATTGGGAGGAGATTGGCAATCTTACCAATGTGGTGAAACAGCCTGTGGAGATGGTGGATCAGACTCTTATCTGCACCATCATCAAAAACAAGATTCCATCACTCATGGCCAAGCTCGAGAAGATTTTCGAGGAAGGAATGTAAAATTCTTATCAAGAATAAATCGCTAATAATATGAAAGTTGAGATTTTCAGATTCAACCTTTTTGAGGAGAATACCTATCTTGTGTACGATGATACCAAGGAGTGCGTAATTGTGGATCCTGGATGCTATTCGCAGCAGGAGCGTGATTTTCTGGATGCCGCTATAGCCAGGCTTCAGCTCAAGCCAGTCCTTATCGCAAATACCCATTGCCATTCCGACCATATTCTCGGTATCAGCTACCTGAAAAAAAAATACGGTATTCCGTTTGCAGCTAATGGCGCCGACGATTATCTCCTGAAGAATGCCGATAGAAACGCCTCCGTTTTCGGATGGAGTCTTCCCGATCCCATTGCCATAGATATCAACTGCGGCGATGGCACAGAGCTCAAGTTCGGAAATTCTGTGCTCAAGTGCGCTTCTACTCCGGGCCATACTCCCGGCGGCCAGGTGATTTATTCCGAGCAGGACAAGTTTATGCTTTCGGGCGATAGCATTTTCAAGGGTACCATCGGCCGTACGGACCTGGAGGGTGGCAATCTCGATCAGCTGATGGCCAGCATTCACAATGTGATTCTCCGTTTCGACAGCCTCTACACAATATTCCCCGGCCACGGCGATAGCTCCACTATCGGCAAGGAGGCCGGCACAAATCCTTTCCTCGGTTTCGAGGAGGATTAGCTGAAACAAAAAATCCGGAATTCTGGTGTTTGCCAGTTTTCCGGATTTTTTTTGTTTTTTATTGCAGCTAATGGCGATTATTAATCGCGGCCAAACAGTCGGTCAAACCATGACTTCTGGTTGCTGTTGGCGTTTGAGTCGTTGCTGCCGAAATTCTTCGATTTCTTGAGTTCCTCTATTGTCTTGGTCTCGGAGCTTGAGAGGTCCTTGGCGCTTGGGATATTCACATTTACGAATATCAGGAGATCGCCCTTGCCGTATTCGCCGTATGTGGGCAGACCCTTGCCCTTCAGGCGGAATACGCTGCCCGGCTGTGTGCCCGGCTCTATCTTGAACTTCACCTTGGTGCCGCTTATCGTTGGGATCTCGGCTGTGATGCCGAGTATCGCATCAGGTATGCTGATGTTCAGGTTGTATACGAGGTTGTTGTCCTCGCGTACAAACTGGGTGTCCTGCTCCTCCTCAAATACTACGTAGAGGTCGCCGTTGATTCCGCCGTTTGGAGCCGCGTTGCCCTTGCCCTGTACGGTCATGGTCATGCCGTCGGATACTCCGGCCGGTATGTTTATGGTTACGATTTCCTCGCCCTGGGTGATACCCTGGCCCGAGCAGTGCGGACACTTGTTTTTGATGGTCTTGCCTGTGCCTCCGCATGTGGGACACGCGCTCTGTGTGCGCATCTGGCCCAGGATGGTGTTTTTCACTGTGGTAACCACGCCGGCGCCCTTGCAGGTGTGGCAGGTCTCGGTGCCTGACGATCCGCCCTGTGCGCCTGTGCCGTTGCAGTGCTGACAAGCTACGTATTTCTTTACTTTTATCTTTTTCTCGCAGCCTTCGGCTATCTCCTTGAGTGTCAGCTTCACCTTTACTCTCAGGTTGCTGCCCTTGCTTACTCGCTGACCGCCTCCGCGGCTGCCGCCACCGAATCCGCCAAATCCTCCAAATCCGCCGAATATATCGCCGAAGTTGGAGAATATGTCCTCGATGTCCATGTGGAATCCGCCTCCGCCGCCGGCTCCGGACATTCCGGCATGGCCAAACTGATCGTAGCGCTGGCGTTTCTGGTCGTCGCTGAGCACCTCGTAGGCTTCTGCGGCCTCCTTGAATTTCTCCTCAGCTGCCTTGTCGCCAGGGTTGCGGTCGGGGTGATATTGCATGGCCAGCTTGCGGTAGGCCTTCTTTATCTCGTCTTTGGAGGCACCCTTGGCTACGCCGAGCACCTCGTAGTAATCTCTCTTGTCTGCCATTTTTTTATTCTCCTATCACTACTTTTGCGTAGCGTATTACTTTGTCGTGAAGGAAATAGCCCTTCTCGATTACGTCCATAATCTTGCCCTTGAGCTCCTCGCTTGGTGCGGCGAACTTGGTGACAGCCTCGTGGAGGTCGGTATTCAGCTCGCAGCCCATTGCCTCTACCTCCTTGAGTCCGCGGCTCTCCAGGAAGCTCTGGAATTTCTTGTATATCAGGTTGATGCCTTCTTTTACGGCTTCCATGTCGGTGGCTGTCTCCATGCTCTTGATGGCGCGCTCCATGTTGTCTACTACCTGAAGAATGCCCTTCAATACGTCTTCCTCGGCGTATTTGGTAAGGTCCATTTTCTCCTTGAGGGTGCGCTTGCGGTAGTTGTCGAATTCTGCCATCAGACGGAGATATCTGTCATTGAGCTCGTTATATTTTGTCTCGAAATTTTCCTGAGCAGAATCTTCTGCCACATTTTCAGTTTCGGCCTCTGACTTGTTGTCAGATGTTTCCTCTTTTGTGTCAGCAGCTGACGCATTCTCGGTGTTCTGCTCGAGATTTTCGTCCTGCAATTCTGTCTCCTGGTTTTCTGTGTTCTGTTCCATTTCTGTATTTTGTGTGTTAACGTTCTTGTTTCTAGGACGATGATGTCCTCCTCTTCTTGCCATTTTGTATTTTTTTATTGTTATGTATATTATAGAAATCAAATATATTGCCAATGTACAAAAAGTGTCATATTGGCAGTTTTTTATTCCGAAATTTATTGTATATTTGCATCAGTTAATATTAAAGTGATTAGTCATGAGAAAAATACTTTTGCTTCTGTCTGTATTAGCTTCGTTTCAGCTGTCTGAGGCGCAGACTTCGTTCAAATTTACCGATGATGTAAGGCATTATTGTCCCGATGTGCCCGATCAGGGACACTCCGGCACTTGCTGGTGTTTCTCCACTATGTCGTTTATGGAGAGCGAGATGAGGTTTTTCGGCAATCAGAACCCGCCTAATCTCTCCGAGATGTTTGTGGTGCGCCAAAACTACATCGACCATGCCGACAAGTATGTGATGTTGCACGGCAAGCTTAATTTTGGCGAGGGTTCGTATTTCCTCGATAATTTTGCTGTTGCCAGGGAGGTGGGTCTTGTTCCCGAGTCGGTTTTCCCTAATACCAAAGCCGGCGAGTCTGGCATCAATCATTCACGACTTTTCAGCCGTGTGATCCAGGTGGCCGATTCGGTGGCCGACGATTCGCGCAAGAAGATCGATCCCCGGTGGCACGATAATTTCGTGAAGATGATAGACGGATATTTCCCTGTGTATCCAGCTGAGTTCCAATATAATGGCAAGACTTATACTCCGCGTACGTTTGCGGATTCGGTAGTTGGTTTGCCATTAGCTAACTACATACAGCTTACTTCGTTTTCTCATCATGAGTTCTATAAGACTTTTGCTCTCGAGATTCCCGACAACTGGCGCTGGGAACAGTTCCTTAATGTGAAAATCGATGATATGATTGCCGTAATCGACGAGGCTCTCAATAGCGGTCATACAGTGCTCTGGGCTTCAGATGTAAGCGAGAAGGGGTTCAACATGAATGGCGGATATGCACTTATGCCCGGATTGTCTGCCAATACTTCTAAGGCTGAGGTGGATAAGTTCAGGGCTCTGCCTTACGAGAAACAGCTGCTGATGTCTCGCACTCTCAACGGCCCCGGCATAGAGGTGAATGTAACTCAGGAAAGCCGTCAGCTGGATTTCATGAACCGAAACACCACCGACGACCACGGAATGCATATTGTAGGCCTTGCCCACGATCAGAACGGCAACAAGTTCTATATCGTGAAAAACTCCTGGGGTACAACCGGCAAATACAAGGGATTCTTCTATGCCTCGGAGGCATACGTGCGCGCCAAGACAACTGGTCTGCTCGTTCACAAATCGGCCCTGAAGGTTCTGAAGGATTCCGGCATCGACTTGTAATTTATACATGTTTTTAATATACTTAAATTTTTTAAAATCCCAAAAATCATGAATCTGTTTAAATCATTATTGTTGGCGGGTATGGTTTCGGTATTAGCTGGCTGTGCCGATCCTGCGGAGATTACGTCTCCATACGCCGCTATCTATGAGAAAATGGGCACCCAGGAGGTGGCCGAATTCGGTACTGTGCAGTATACAGTGGGCAAGATAGTGAAAACCACCGATCTTCCGCAGTCGCTTCTCGATAATTTCAAGATTGGTGACCGCAAGGCTCTTATCCGCTGCTCTGCTACCCTGAAGGCCGGTATCGACCTCAGCTCGGGCAACTATAAGGTTTCGGTAAGCGGCCGTCAGGTGGTGCTTCAGCTGCCACACGCCAAGATCTTTGTGCCTATCAATATGGATATGGACAAGGTGAGACTCGATTATGTGAAGGTGAGCACTCTGCGCAGCTCTATCACTCTGGCTGAGTATGTTACATATCTCCAGGAGGCCGAGAAGCAGATCTTGGCCGATGAGAACCTGAAGGCTCAGATCATCAAGCAGGCCGAGAGCAATGCCGAGCCTATGTTCCATTCCATGCTCAAGAACCTTGGTTTCCAGGCTGTTAAAATTGAATTTGTACTCTAAAAATCTTAAAAAAAATGTTCAAGAAAATAGGTATTATAGCAACATTGCTTGCCTTTGCCGGTTGCGCTTTCGCAATGTGGAAGGCAGGTTGGTTTGGCTCCAAGGCCCGTGTGTCGGTTATAGAGGAGACTCCTAATATTGTAGAGGCTGTGGAGCAGATACAGGAGCTCTGCACCGAGTATTATTACGACGAGGTAATGGTGAAGGATTCTGTGGTGAAGTCCGGCGGAAGCGCTACTGTTACCAATGCAGTAAATTCTGTTGGAAACTGGTTCTCCAATATGTTTACCGGCGACGATAAGGACAAGCAGGAGAATAAGTCGCAGATAATGAGCAAACTCGAGAAGGAGTTGGTGGTAATCGTAAAGGTGACTTGCCGTGTGGGCTACGATCTCAAGGAGATTGTGGACAACAACGGTATGCAGGTTTGCGGCGATACTCTTTTCATCGATCTGCCTGAGGCCAAGTTCCTTGAGACTATTGCCAATCCTACTGATATCAATATCTTTGTGGAGGACGGCAGCTGGAAATTCCCGGAGGAGCTTCAGGGTGCCATCCGCCACGCCAAGGGTATTGTGGAGCAGCGCGCCATAGCTGATTCCATTATTGAGAAGGCTGATGTTTCGGGTCGCAAGATTCTCACAAGCCTTTTCTCTACTATGGGATTCAAGGTTTTCTTTACCGACGAATTGCCTCATGTTCATGCTGACCAAGCTCAGCCGGCTCAGCAACCAGCTAAAACTGAGGAAGAGGCTCCTGCTGAGGAACAGTCTATTCAGACTCCTGATAACAATGCCCCTGCGGTATAGTTCTTGGTTTCAGCTGAAATAATTTAACGTGAGTTCGATGAATTGTTTTTTTGCATAAATTATCATAAATTGACACGAATTTTTCATAAATTACTCATAATGAGAAAAATTTTTGACCAATTTATGTTAATTCGTGATAATTTATGTTTTATAATAACGCCGTAGGCGAAATAATAATAATTCATCGAACTGACGTTAATTTATATATCAAAAAAGAGGCTGTCCCAAAAGCGAGACAGCCTCTTGTTTTTTTTACGCGGCATTTTCAACTTCCCAAGGACGTTCCATTCTTTGAAATTCTACAAACTTAGTTTTCTTTTGGTTTTCTTTGACTAAATAGCGGCATAAAGATGCGA
>JAZUEG010000231.1:0-3204 GCA_045640025.1 Bacteroidales bacterium | reverse complement strand
TGGCAAAATCAAGAAAGTATATTCAATATCAATAATTTACTACGATTTCGGAATCGGCGAGGATTTCATCTATGAGGGCAAGACAAGTTTCGTTGGTCTCAATAAAAACGACAAGCTGAAAATCTCGCGAAAGGAAGACCTCACTCTTGAGGAAATCGAGAAGGGCGACAGTCGTCAGTACAAATATACCAATATGGAGCCAGGCGACATAATGCCTGTCTATTATCTGATTAGGGTAAAGCAATTCCGCGAGTCAGCCCAAACAGCTATGAACGAATGGATGAACTTCCTGAAAAACAATTCCATACGTCCCGACACCAAGGTTCCTGGCCTTGAAAAGGCAAAGGAAAAACTCGACGTTGAAAGGATGAGTCCCGAGGAAAAAGCCAAATACAAGCGTCATCAGGAATCCCTTCACAACGAGTTCGACGCAATCCGCTGGGCAACTGCTTCGGGTATTGTTGAGGGACGTGAGAAAGAACGCGCCAAGGCTCATCAGGAGCAACTTAAAAATGCTTTAGAAATCTACAAAAGCGGAATGATGAATCTTGATCAGATTTCTCAGTTCCTGAAAATTGACTTGGATGAACTGAAGAGATTTGTGGAAGGTAGGAAATAAAGAAAGGTAGTCAGCGGCTCGCAGTTCAATTCCGCGCAGTCTGACTACCTTTTGTCTTTCGACGATGCAAATATAGAAAATAATTTTGAAATTTACCATATTTCCATCCAAATATTTTGTCAGCTGAAAAAAATCTTATCTTTGTACACATAATATAAAATTATTAAAACTACAATTTTATGATCTCGAAAACTAAGATAATTTTGCTTCTGCTTTTGTGTCTGCCCTTTGGGGTATGGGCGCAGAATGCAGAGGTAGAGTCAGCGCCTGATGAGATTCATGGTGATAAGGAAATAGATAGTAATTCTATTTCGGGGGACGACGATTATACTTATTGGCAGTCGTTGAAATTCTCCACTTTGTATAATATCGTAAATTGTGGAACGTATAATCCTGTTGCCTTCAACAAAGATGTTTGGCGAACAGGCGGTTCGTCTTTTGGCTTGTCGTTGACCATTCCTCTTCGAAAACCAGCCAGTGATGAATTTCCAGATTTTGCTAATTTGTATCCGTCCTTAAAGCTTGGTTTCGCACGCACTTATTTTCAGGGTTTTTATAATAGTGATAATTTCTCTGATGCTGTAAATCTTGATATTAGCCTTTATGATTTTAAGCTTCAACTTACGGGCGGATTTTGCTTTCTCGGATTTTATAAGTCATTTATTTCAGAAGCCGAAGTAAATGGTTTAAACGCTCTTGAAACTAATGATTTTCTCGTAATTCCTAAAAAAGATTATGGTCTTGTTTTCGGAATCGACACTTTCAATTTTGTTTTGGAATTAAAAATTGGACTCCGCAAAAACGAGTTCCAATCAATGGGAGCTAATGGCGAAAAAGGTAACTTCAAAACCAGGGCCATTTCCTTGAAATTCGAAATCTAATAATTAATTCAAAATGAAAAAGATTTATTTAATCATTATATTTATTTCGTTGATATCAGGTCAGCTGTCAGCTCAAGACACTGTCTATCAATTCCATAGGCCTCATATTGATTCTACCCTTAGCACAAATCAGAAATACTGGCAATGGGTGGTTGCGCGCACTATGCTCAATATTATAAATGTGGGATATGCCATGCCAATTTTGAAAGCTGATATCAATGAGGATATTTCCAAACGGAGGGGATTTACAGTTGGAACCTCGCTTGTTTTGCCTCTTGCCAAACCCAAATACAATCCCAATGGTCTTGATACACATTTCGAGAGGCCGGCTGGCGACGATCCGGAAAATGAACTTTTGTTTACGCCAGCCTTAAAATTATCGTTTAATTTTACAAAATGCCATTTTGATGTTAAGGAGCCTGTTAGCGGAGTTTCGTTCACACAGTATGCAAGCAAGATAGAATTTGCTCCCTCTATTTCGTATGCTGTTTTTTATGCTGGACCATATTTTTCAAAAACCTTGAAGTGTTTGTATCCTAAAACACAAGGATTTGTTCATTCCAACTATTTGCCTTCCAGTGATTTCGGTATCAAATTTGGTTTAAAAGTTATTTTCATTGAGTTTGAATATTTTTGTGGACTCAGGGATTTCGAAATCGAAACCACTTCTGGAAATGTAAATGCAAGAACGAGAATGTTTACAGCTAAGATTGAATTTTAGCAAAAACAATATGTATTTGTTACGCAAATATTTTTTTGTTTAATTTTTATTGCTAACTTTGCAATTGAATTTATAACCTAATTGATACGCAAAATGAAAATCAGATATTCCCAAATAACAATTCTTCCAGGTCAGCCTGAGAAGAATTTTCAGACTTGCTTAAATGAAGTACGCATAGCGAAGTCTTGCGGAGTTAACCTCCTGATACTTCCAGAGATGTGCATTCCCGGATACATGATCGGCGACCGTTTCGAGGAGAATGATTTCATCGACGACTGTGAGTATTACTCAAATCTTTTGGCTCAGTCAGCTGATGGCGATTTTTCTATAATCTTCGGCTCGGTGGCATTTTTTGAGACCGTGACAGGAGAGGCTCATATCGGTTTCGACGGCAGAAAGGCCAAGCTAAACTGCGCCTACGTTGCCACCAAAAACGGCATAGAATATAAGGTGAAAACCTTGTTGCCTAACTACCGCGCTTTTGAGGAGCCACGCCATTTCCGCGACAACGAGTGGATGGCAAAGCACGTTAATGGCTGGGAAATGTTCAAGCCCGTTGAAATCGACGGAATCAAGTTCGGTGTTGCGATTTGCGAGGACGGCTGGGACGACGAATACGACTACAAGCCTTTCAATGAGCTCGTTAAGAACGGCGCTCAGATTCTTGTCGATATCAGCTACTCACCTTTTACAACAGGCAAAAACATTTCAAGGGACCGCCATTTCAGCAATCACGCCAAGTCGATGAACCGTCCCGTGATGTATGTAAACGGCCTTGGCCTTCAGAACAATGGCAAGACTGTTTTCTCTTTTGACGGAAGCTCAACTTTCTACAACCGCGAGGGCGAGATTGTCAGCCAGTTGCCGATGTTTGCAGAGACTTATCAGGATGTGGAGTTCGACGGCGAGAGATTCAATGTCCTGAATCCCGTTGCGCCCGAACCTTACAACGAACTTGCCCAGATACACAGCGCATTGATTTA
>JAZUEG010000230.1:0-2934 GCA_045640025.1 Bacteroidales bacterium | reverse complement strand
AAGCCTGATATCGACGGCGGCCTCATCGGCGGCGCTTCATTGAAGGCTGCTGACTTCAAGGGCATCATCGACGCTCGCTAATTTCAGCTGAAAAATCAGAACATCATAAGCTCTGATTGATAATACTGCCTCTGGCACGGCCGCAAAAAAGCCGCGCCAGAGGCTTTTTTTTAGTTATTTATCTGATATATTGTATAATTTTTTTGTTATCTTTGGCGATTATTATAATAAAATAATGTGAGTTCGACGAAAATTTTATTATCGCCTACGGCGTTGATTTATAGAACACAAATTACCATTAATTAACATAAATTGGTCACAAATTTTTCTCTGAATAGTAATTTTTGAAAAATTCGTGTTAATTTATGAAAATTTATGTCTGATAATATTTCGCCGAAGGCGCTAACGGTAATTCGTAGAACTCACGTTGAAAATAACGAAATCCAAAAATTAAATTTATAAATATGAAGACAACCGTTTTTAGACTGATGATCATGGCGCTGTGTATGCTGATGCCCGCCTGGGCCATGGCGCAGGCCAAGGTAGAGCTCCCCGACAACGACCAGCTGGCCAAGGAGCTTACCGACTACATGGGCATAAAATCATCTTCCAACAAGGAGATGAAAGACGATGTAGCCAAGTTCACCAACAAGCTCCTATCCCACTCCATAGGCGACAACGACAGATCGCAGATTGTGGCACTCATGAACAATTTCATACAGAAGCGTGCCCAGCCTACACCTCACATGCACAATCTAATAAAGGCCCTCAACGGATTCTGGGACAGCGGAAAACGTGACCAGTTTGTACTCTGGGCCGAATACATCACAGAACTCACCAAGCAGCAAACCACCTCGATGACCAAGATAAACGAGGAAGTGCTCTTCACCGCCAACCTCCTGAGCAATAATGCGATAGAGGTATCGTCATCCAAATCGTGGTACATGAACAACGGCAACTTCAAGCTGAGCATCGGCAAGAGCTCCGAGGGCGGCAAGACCATTGTGGCAACTTTCAACGGCGGCGACCTCCGATGCCGTATGCGCGAAGACAGCTCGCTGGTAATATACAATACATCAGGCTACTATACCTTTGCCGACCATCTATGGAAAGGCAAAAACGGCAAGGTGGACTGGCGAAGGGGAAACCTGTCGCCCGACAGCGTATACGCCGAGCTCGACCAATACGACATCTTAACCAAATCGCAGGAATACGAGGCCAAAGGCGTAAAATTCTACAACAAGAAATACTTCTCGGTACCTATAGAGGGACGCCTGAGCGACAAGCTCGTGGTAAACGGCATGGGCGAAAAGGCAAGATACCCCCAGTTCAAGAGTACCAAATACGATATTCCAATCAAGAACCTGGCCGAAGACATCGACTACAAGGGCGGTTACGCTCAGAACGGAGTACTATTCCAGGGCGAGGTGCCGGATTCAGTAAACCCGTGTCAGCTGACATTCAAATACAAGGACGAGCCACTCATAGTAGCCGAGGCGCAGACCATAGTATTCGGTCTCAAGCGACTGGAGGCCGAAAACTGCAAGATAACAATAAACATCGACGACAAGCACAAGATATCGCATCCGGGTGTTAAGCTGAAATACAACTCCGAAAACGGCCAGACCATCCTCTACAAGGGAAGCAAGGGCATGGAAAACGCCGTATACATCGACAACTTCCACAATCTGAGTATAGATGTCAACCAGGTGGAATGGACCCACAACGACACAACAATATACTTCTGCACACGTCCGGCAGCCCCAAGAGACTACGCCACATTCGAATCGAGCAACTATTTCTCCAATCAGAGATACAATCAGATAATGGGAATGGACCGCGCGCATCCGCTCATCCTATTGCGCGACTGCTCGGAGTCGATGTGCTGCAAGACATTCACCGCCAGGGATTTCCAAAAATTCCTCTACAAGGAGCAGGGAGTAAACCTCACCGAGACACAGGTAAACCAGATGCTGATGCGCCTCTCGTTTGAGGGATACATAGAATACAACCCCAACACCAAGACCGCAATCCTGAGCCAGAAAACCTACGACTACATAGCCTGCCACGGCAAGCACCGCGACTACGACGCCATCTACATACGTTCCGACATGAAAAACAAGAACGGAGTAAATGCCACATTCAGCCTCAATACCCACGACCTCGTGGTATTCAACGCCCTGCCGTTCGACCTGAGCTCGGCCCGTATGGTAAAGGTATTGCCCGACAGCGCCGTGATAATACACGCCGACCTAAACATGGACATCCGCGGAAAAATCCAGGCCGGACTCTCCGACTTCTACGGCAAGGACTTCAAGTTCGACTACAACAAATTTGTAATCGATATCCCTAAGAGCGACTCGATGTCGATGCTTATGGTCAACTACAACGAGGAGACCAAGAAAAACGAAATCGACTCGGTAAAATCTGTATTCGAGAATATCACAGGCACCCTGATGATAGACGAGTACAACAACAAATCGGGCATCAAGGAAAACACCAACCTTCCGCGCCTGGTAACCAACGATACATCACACGTGTATTACGACAACCTGATATCAGCTGAATACGACCGCGAGAAATTCTACATGGAGGTGCACCCATTCACGCTCGACAGCATGAACTTCCTGAACCTGAACGCCGTAAAGGCCAAGGGTAGATTCGTATCAGGTATCTTCCCCGATCTCGACGTAACACTCACCGTGCAGGAAGACCAATCGCTGGGATTCGACCTCCCGGCCCCAGAGGAAGGCTACGACCTCTACGGAGGCAAGGGTAAATACTACAACCGTATCAATATGAACGCCGAGGGCCTGATAGGCGACGGCGACATCCACTATCTGACAGCCGTGGCCAAATCCAACAAGTTCAAGTTTTTCCCCGATTCGGTGGAGGGCCACTGCCAGTCGATGGTGATAGACCCCGTAAGGAAAG
>JAZUEG010000229.1:0-3794 GCA_045640025.1 Bacteroidales bacterium | reverse complement strand
AGAGCCACCTTGTACTCCTTGATGAATGTAGCCACGTTCTTGTTGCCGATAACAGTGCATTCCCACTCCTTAACGCCGAGAACGCTCTCATCCATCTTCATCTCCATATCACCCTTTACCTTGGCCTGGCAGCCGAGTCTCCAGTGATCCTTGATCTGCTTTCTGGTGAAGTGAGGAACCTCCGATGGGAGGATGTCGCCACCACCGTTGATAATCTGGCACTTGCACTGACCGCAAGAGCCCTTGCCACCACAAGCCGAAGGCAAGTGGATTTTCTCGTTGGCCAGGGTGCTGAGTACGCTGTTTCCCTGCTCAACCTCTACAACCTTGTCGCCGTTGATGGTGATCTTTACCTTGCCAGATGGCATGAGCTTGGCCTTTGCGAAAAGCAAGAGAGCTACAAGCACCAATACCACAACAAAGAAGATACCTACTGCAGGGGTCAAAGTTGACATCATATCTGCTAATAAAATCATTTTGCTGATATTTTAATAAGTTTAACTTCTGTTATTAAAGCTTGATGCCCATGAAAGACATGAACGCGATAGCCATAAGACCGCAGACTATGAACGCGATACCTACGCCCTTGAGGGGTGCTGGAATATTGGAGTAAGAGAGCTTCTCTCTGATAGCTGCCATCAATACGATAGCGAGGAACCAGCCAATACCTGAGCCCAAGGCGTATATTGTAGCGTGTCCGATAGTTGGGAACTCCTTCTGCTGCATGAAGAGCGATGCACCCATGATAGCACAGTTAACAGCGATCAACGGCAGGAAGATACCTAACTGACCATAAAGAGCGGGAGCAAATTTCTCCACAATCATCTCCACAAGCTGTACGATAGCAGCGATTACTGCGATGAACATGATGAAAGAGAGGAACGAGAGATCAACGCCCTCGATAAAAGCGTTTGCCTTGAGAATGTAGTTCTCGAGCAAGTAGTTGACAGGTACTGTAACGAGCAATACGAAAATAACTGCCGCACCCAGTCCCACAGAAGTTTTTACAGTCTTGGAGACAGCAAGATAAGAACACATTCCGAGGAATGATGCAAATATCATGTTGTCGATGAAAATAGACTTTATGAATATTGATAAAGCTTCCATTTTATTCTTAACGATTTACTAAGTTCAACAATTATTTTTCCTGCAATTCTGCAAACTTAGCTCTCTGAATCCAGATTACAACACCGATAAGGATAAGTGCCATAGGAGGATTGAGCATGAAACCGCAGTTTGCGTAGCCGTGCTCGTAGCACCAGTCAGGAATTACCTGACAGCCGAAGAGCTGGCCGGTACCGAAGAGCTCACGAACAAAAGCCACCAATACGAGAATTACACCGTAACCGAGACCATTGCCGATACCATCGATGAGGGCAGGAAGTGGCTTGTTGCCGAGGGCGAAAGCCTCCAAGCGGCCCATTACTATACAGTTGGTGATGATAAGACCGATGTATACCGACAATGCCTTGTCGAGCTCATACATGAAAGCCTTGAGTACCTGGTCAACCAAGATTACGAGCGAAGCAACCACCATCAGCTGCACGATGATACGTATACGTGATGGAATGGTGTTTCTGATGAGAGAGATAATGAGGTTAGCAAGAGCTGTAACCACGGTAACGGAGATAGCCATTACGATGGCAGGTTCCAATTTTACCGTTACAGCGAGTGCTGAACAGATACCGAGCACCTGAACGGTGATAGGGTTCTGGAGGTTCAGCGGATTTTTCAACAGTTCAGAATTATTTGTCTGTGCCATGATGATTATTCGTTAACGTTAGTAGATTCAGCAACAGGGCTCTCCTGAATAGGAGCCTCCTCGATAGCGGGAGTCTGGCCAAGAACATTCTTGAAGTTCTCGTAGAACTTGATGCTCTTGTTTACCATAGCCTCAACACCGTTGGATGTCATGGTAGAACCAGTGATGGCATCCACGCCGTGCATAGGATCAAGTGTAGCGGCATTGCTCTTGTAGATCTTAACGCCCTTGAACTCGCCGTTCTCCGACATTACCTTGCCTACAAACTGGGCCTGCCATTTAGGATTTGTCATCTCGGCGCCAAGACCAGGAGTCTCGCCCTTGTGGTCGAATACCACACCTGAGATGGTATTGAAATCGCTCTTGAGAGCTGCGAAGCCCCAGATCTTGTCCCAGAGACCGTTGCCAGTCAAAGGAACTACGAAGAGGTTCTCGCCATCCTTGTTGATCTTGAAGACAGCCTTCTCTGACTTGAAAGCGGCGTCCTTGTTTTCGGATGTTACATTGCCATCAGCATCGAGAGCATATCCGCCGATTACGTACTTGTCGAAATCGTTGGCTACATCTGTTGACTCGATACCGGCGGCCTTGAGAATATTGCCACGTTTCTCGTTTTCCTCATTAGCTACCTGACGGTCCTTGAGGCCTACGGAAACCAATGTGAGCGCAGCAGCCACTACTACTACCATTATAGCAGAATAGACTACTGTATATACATTACTTTGTGTATTCATCTTATTTCTTTTTTAATGGTATTAATAATTATTTGACTTTAGCGCGGTTGAGACGACGCCTGATATTAGCCTGAATTACGCAGTGGTCGATGAGAGGAGCGCAAACGTTCATGAGAAGGATTGCGAGCATCACACCCTCTGGGAATGCTGGGTTAACCACACGGACGAGGATAGCCACCACGCCGATAAGGAAACCATATACCCACTTGCCACACTCGGTCTGAGCGGCTGTTACAGGGTCGGTAGCCATGAATACGATACCGAATGCGAAACCGCCGAGGATCAGGTGGTAGTAGAATGGCAGCTGAGAGTAATCATCAGAGCCAAACCAGTTGAGCATAAGACCCATGCAGATAACACCGGCTACACCCGAAAGCATAATCTTCCAAGATGCGATACCGGTCCAGATGAGGATGGCGGCACCGATGAGGATGCAGAGAGTAGAAGTCTCACCTACCGAGCCAGGGATAAAACCGAAGAACATATCGCATACAGAGTAAGATGTAGAGCCGTCGTGGGCGAGCTCGCCGAGAGGAGTAGCGCCAGAGAAACCATCAACATCGCTTGCACCGGCAATCCAAACCTTGTCGCCAGACATCTTGGCTGGGTAAGCGAAGAAGAGGAACGCACGGGCCAGCAGGGCTGGGTTCACGATATTCATACCTGTGCCGCCGAACACCTCCTTGCCGATAAGCACAGCAAACATAGTTGCGATACCTACCATCCAGCATGGAGTATCCACAGGACAGATCATAGGAATAAGGAGACCTGTGGCGAGGAAACCCTCATTAACCTGCTCCTTGCGGATCTGGGCAAACATAAACTCGAGGAACAGACCGCAGACATAGCTGGCCACGATATTAGGCAGCATGGCTACAAGGCCGTAGAAGAAATTGCCGAACAGGCCAGACTCCTCGCCGGTCATCTGATAGTGGAAATAGCCTACGTTCCACATACCGAAGAGCAATGCAGGCATAAGAGCGATAAGCACCACGGTGATGGTACGCTTCAAATCAACGGCATCGCGGATGTGGGCACCCTTGGCTGGAGTCTGCTCGTTGGGAACGAACAGGAAAGACTCGAACGCCTCGAAAGTGGATTTGAGTTTGGCAAACTTTTTACCCTCCTCAAAATTAGGCTTTATTTTGTCTAAAAACTTTCTTAAAGATTCCATTTTCTGAAATGAATTAGACAATTAAAAATTACATTGTCTCCTGTACCATGAAGTTGAGACCCTTGCGGATGATGGCCTGGATCTCGGTCTTGGAGGTATCGGCAAACTCGCAGAGAGCAAAGTC
>JAZUEG010000228.1:0-23742 GCA_045640025.1 Bacteroidales bacterium | reverse complement strand
CTGATATTGACGAGAATACGGAATATTCACCCGAGCGTCTGGAATTCGTGAACGAGCGTCTGGGACTGATTTACAATCTTGAGAAGAAATTTCAGGTTTCAACTCTTGAGGAACTCCTGCAAATCCACAAGGAACTCGCCGAGAAACTCAGCCTGGTGGACAATGTTGACGACCGTCTTCAGGACCTCAAGAACGAGGTGAAGGCGCAGGAGGTTGAGTTGGAGAAGTTGGCATCAGAGATCACTGATACACGAAAGAAAGCCGTGGAGGGACTTCAGGGCGAGATTTACGAACTGCTTGAGTCATTGGGCATTCACGACTCGCAATTCAGCGTGGAGTTTACCCCAAGCAAGGATTTCCGCCCAAACGGCAAGGATTGCGTGAAGTATATGTTCTCGGCCAACAAAAACGTGGCGATGGCCGACCTCAGCAAGACCGCGTCGGGCGGTGAGTTGAGCCGTCTGATGCTCTGTCTCAAGTACATACTGAGCCGAAGCACCAAACTCCCGACCATCATTTTCGACGAGATAGATACAGGAATCTCGGGCGACGTGGCGGGCAAGACTGGCGCAATGTTCCGCCGAATAGCCGAGTTTATGCAGGTAATCTGCATCACACATTTGCCTCAGGTTGCGGCGCAGGGTCACCACCATTTCAAGGTTTACAAGCACGAGGTGGATGGCGCTATCCAATCGAATATCAAGCCATTGAGCATCGACGACCGCATCCACGAGATAGCAGGAATGCTGAGCGGAGAAACCGTATCAACCGCGGCGCTGATGAACGCAACGGAACTGTTGGAAAACGCAAATAAATTAAGTAATTGAAATATTGAAGTAATTGAAGTGATTGAATGCGTTAATTGTTGATTGCATTGATGATGACACGCACGGCCGTGCGTCTCTACAAGCGAAACATACGACACTTCAATCACTTAAACACTTCAATCATTTCTATTACTTCAATCACTTAATTATTATTATGGCAGATCAGTTAAATATCAGAAATAAGAAAGCGAATTTTCAGTACGAGATTCTGGATAAGTATATCGCTGGCATTCAGTTGCTTGGCACCGAGATCAAGAGCATCCGCGGTGGCAAGGCATCGCTCGTGGATTCGTTCTGCTCGTTCGATAAGGGCGAACTCTATGTAAGAATGTATATCGGTGAGTATTCGCACGGCGGATACGTGAACCACGACCCACGTCGTGAGCGTAAACTTCTCCTTACACGCCGTGAACTCGACAAACTTGAGAAAAAGGTTCAGAATGTGGGACTTACGATAATTCCGCTCCGAATGTTCATCACCGACCGTGGCTACGCGAAACTCGAAATCGCCCTCTGCAAGGGTAAGAAGATGGCCGACAAGCGCGAGGACCTCAAGGAACGCGACTCAGCAAGGGAACTCGACAGAGCAAGAAAGAGGTATTAAAAATCAATTTCGTCGGCCTCGTATTTCTTGTATTTCTCGCTGAGGATGGCGAGCATTTTTGATATTTTACCGATTCCGTATTGAGTGTCGTTGCTGATTTCCTTTTTCTGAAGTTTCAGGAGCAGAATCATATAGAGCATCTCGAAACAGATCTCGACCTCGCTTGCGCCGTCCTTCTTGGTGACGGCGAGGCTCTGACCGATTACAGGCGCGGCCTCCTGATACGCCACCTTGTAGTCGGGATGGAGTGGCGAGCGGAGAAGTTGAAGATGAAGGTCGTTGAGGTCGGCCACCACATTCTGCATTTCCTGAAGATGGCCTTTCTGCTCGATTTTCTGGTTTTTCATCAGGGCAATAATGTTGTCGTACCAATAGGTGATTTCCTCCATAACTGCCTCAGTCTGATTGTATTGGCTCAGGATATTTTTCCTGACAACCTCGATATCGAGATTGCAGGCACGCATCAAATCCTCTATCTGATACATATAGATTATGTATTCAGCGATATTCTCCTTTTTCTTCTGTCGTGCTATTATCATTTTTTTTCAGTTTAATTCTTAATAATTTTGCCTGGCTCGGGAACGGCGGTTATGTTGAAAACCTTGCTTCTCAGGCCCTTGCCGTCGCGGAAATAAATGTCGAAGTTGCTTACCTCGCCAAACCTTGAGCAAAACGAGTATGTAATGTTTCCGCTGTCGTCAAACTCCTTCACCATAGCGTTGTAGGTGACATTGTCGCTCGATTTCAGGACCACTGTCAGATTGGCGGGACTGCTGTAGTCGGTTGCGAAATTGACCTTCACGAGCACTGGATTCTGGGAATCGTCGCTGTTGAAGTATCTGATACTCAGAAGCCTGACCCCGATATCCTGCCCAAAGCCAAGAAACGGCAAAAGCATCAACGCAAAAAATATGATCAGTTTTTTCATTTCCTTACAATCCTCGCCAGATAATCATAATGGTCGCCCTCGGCTATCAGTTCGGCCTTGAAACCGTATTGCTCGGCGTATGAGGCCATTGTATCGAAATCCACATAGAGCCAAGGGAAGGGTCGCCCGGTAATATCGCCGTATTTCATAGTGTATTCAAGTTCGCCGTAATATTGTCCGCCGATAGGAATATCCATACTTCCGTCCTCGTTTTCAAATAGATAGCAGAGGTCGGTGGAGTCTATCAGCACCTGACCGCCATTGGATAGGATGGCATCGATATGATTGAAGAATTTCGGGAAATTATCGACCGTGCCCACGATTCCCGTGCCGTTCATCAGCATCAGGATTGTGTCGTATTTTTGGCTGACGTTCCAAAAATCCTGAACCCTCGCATCAGCCACGCCACGCAGTTTCATTATATCAGCTGATAGCGCTGAAATATCGATGGCCGTTGGGTTGAGGCCCATCTCCTGAAGCGCAAGACTGTGACAGCCAGCACCCGCGCCCACGTCGAGGATTTTTCCTTTGGCGAGTCTCAGGGCCTTCCGCTCAATCTCGGGCATATCGTCGAAATCCCTGAAAAGCGTCTCGACGGGAAACTCGTCGTCGTCGAAATCAGGCGACAACACCATCAGGCTCTCAGAAAGAATTCCGTTTTTCCAATAGTCGGCAATCGCCTGACCCATTGGATCTGTATTTATGTTTTTGTTGGTCATGATTCGTTATACTAATAATTTTGCCCATTCAGGAATGTCAGAGACATACTGTTTAAAAATTTTGCCATCAGTAGTTCTGAAAAGCAGTTTAGGTAAAGCATTCTCTTCCGAATTATCATAAATATATGCTCTATCAACCAGTTTAATGGCCTTTGAGGCATTGGCCATCGATTTGAAAAATCTTGAAATAATCTTAGAAATAGGAACCTCGTGGCCTCCACTTAAATACCGTTTCGTAACACGCATAACATTTATTTGTGGATTTGAAGTGCAAACAAAAAAGAACCGTATAAAGAATCCAGCCTCCTTTGCTTTCGTTACGAATTCCAATTTTTCATCAGATGAAAAAACAGTTTCAAAAACAAAATCAGTTTTATTGAGTACACATTCGTAACGTAATTTGGTAGCAAGCTGAGCTGCTTTCAAAACTGCCTCGGGAGAATTCCAATCTCCAAAATTTTCCTGAGCAATGTTATCAGGATTAATATAAAGACTACCTTCAGTCCATTCGTTTGAAAGCAATTGAATAGTTGTAGTTGTTTTTCCTGAACCATTAGGGCCAGCTACTATACATAATGTTGGTTTACGATTTGTCATTTTTCTGTTTGTTAGCGAGTTTTTCAAACTCTGATTTTATATACTCCTCTGCCTTTCTTGACGACTCTTTGGCGGCTTCGGCCACTTTTTCCATTATAGCCTCAAGCATCTCGTCGGTGGGGTCTTCCATCGAATTCAAGCGATACGAGCGTAATTCTTTTTCTGTCATAACAAATTATTGTTTAGTTCATTAAACTTCATCCTTCATTTTGTCAGGACAACGCCTTGTGTCCCAAAGAGCTACTATGTGGATTACACCCTCTTCTTCATAAAAAATCATTTTGCTGAGACGACTTACCAAAATACTGCGATATGTTTTTTCCATTCCTGACAGCAACTGTTCCAATGGAGCAATCAACGGATTGGAGCAGATAAGATTCTGGCATCTTTTCAATTCGGCATTAAACTTTCGGGCAGGACTTTTACCGAATTCGCGTATTATATATTCCAAAATACTATTACGTTGAATGATAGCATTTCTTTGCCATACCACTTTTCTCTTCATTATTTCAATGAATCCATTAATGTATCAAAGTATCTTTCTACCAAATTGCCGTCAATCCAATTTTCGGTATCGTTCTCAGTCTCCCTTATTTGTTCCCGCAATTCTTCTACTGTGAATTTTTTATCTTCTTTTTCTCTGAATCTGCCCAAAAACTCCACAGCCTCCTCTTTTGCAATGGATTTACCATTCCAAAGATCAGCCTCTATTTCATCGAAATCCCTTTTATGAATTTCTGCTTGGCTCAATGATGATATATTAATGTCTGCTGTTGCCTGCATGGTTATATGTTTTTTAAGGAACAAATTATTTTTTTGCAAATATAAAAAATATTTCATTACTTTGAAGTTTAATAATCAAAAAATAATCACCCAAAACACCAATATTTTGCATAAATATTGCGTTATAAAATGGTGATTACTAATTCCAAACAATAATAAAATTATGAAAAAAATTGTTTTCCTTGCAGCGGTCTTCGCGGTAATGTCGTATGGCGAGACCAATGCGCAGAACTTCTTGAACAAGATGAAGCAGAAGGCCGAGAACGCTGTCAATCAGCAGATTAACCGCGTTACTGGCAACAAGTCCGACAACTCGGCAAATCAGCCAAAGGTCGATATCACCGACTCCCCAAGCGGCGACAACACTCAGATTACAACCACTGTTGTCACCGACTTCGAGTATCAGCCAACCGAAACTTCCGAGAATACTTTTGGAGTGGATCTCGACAATGTAAAGCCTGCTTCGGGAAATACTTACGAGCAATTGCTGGCGCAGTTACCTTCCCTGCCATCAGCTGCACAAATCGCAAACCCTACCGAGGCCGAATACCAGAACTATTTCAAGAAACTTCAGGCCGTAAAACTGAAGGCCGATATGTTAACTGAGGATGGCTGCGCAGGTGAAATGCCTGCTATTCAGCAACCTCAGGCTCCTGCCCAGAATCACGGAAACCCAATGGCATCGCTCACAAGAGAGGAGATGACGCTGATGGCAAAGGAGGGCGAGGCCATCGAAAAGGAGATTGCCGCTCAGGAAAAGAAACTCGGCAGAAAGATGACCGATATTGAGCAGTTCCACTTCATGCGCAAGAACCACAAGGAGTTCACAAAGATTGCGCTCAAGATGAACGAGTCTCAGAACGGAGTGAGCGCCGCCGAGATGGAGAAACTGCTCGCCGATATTGACGCAGAATCTAAGTCCAAGGGTCGCGACCTTACCGAGGCCGAGATGAACGAAATCGCAAAAACCAAGTATCCAGCGCTTTACGCCAAGGCTACTGCGGCAAGCAAGAAACAGCAGCAGGCAATGGACGCCGCCAATCAGCGCATGAACGATGCCGCCGCCTCGCAGGAAAGCATGAAAAAAATCCAGGAACTCGAGAAGAAATGCCAGCGCGACGAGGAGTCAGCCAGAAATGAGTGCTATCAGTTTGCCGCGCAATACGAGGGCCAGCTCCGCGATATCTACTCGCAGATTGTAAACAGCAACGACAAGGCCCAGATAGCGCAACTCTACGCCAAGGCCGACGGCATGGTAAACGACTACAAGCAGAACGCCGCCAAGAGTTGGGTGAATGGCATCAGCAACCATATCAACGTCATAAAGTCCTCTATACCAGACTATATGAATATTTACAAGGCCCAAGGCGAATGTATTCAGGAGCACTGCAAATTAAGCCAACTCCTCAAGATAATAGAGGACATGGAGGATGCCTACGGAGCATTCCCGCTCATCAGCGTGGAGCCAGTCCAGGTCTCAAAAACCAATATCACCTGCTACCGCTACGAGAGCGTTTTCTACCCCAAAGTTACTGGTTTTGTGGCTAATAGCCGACTCTCGAAGAATGGCGAGGACTACTGCGACAAGTTCTCTTGCGACAAGGTGAAGCCAGCCTACGGCACCTACAAGTCGCAGGACGGCAAGCGCGTGGTAAATTTCGCCAACGACGGCTCGCTCACACTCCCTGGCGGATACGTTCATTACCCCGTAGCCTTTGAGCAGCAGGGAGATATGCTCGTATGGTACGAGGTAAAGAACAACACCATCATGGAATACAAATACAAACTCTAATCTGTTTGAAAACACCCATTTACATAATAATGCTGGCATTGATAACCCTATCATTGCCAGCATTTTCGCAATATAGCGGAGCCGACAGCCTGATGGTCAGGTACCGCGAATCTATCGCAAGCGCATCGGAGCGGATGGCGGTTGACCCGTTGATCGTGGAATCCATCGTTTACCCCGAGGTGATGCGATATTCGGCCCTCTGCGACGAGATCGAGACCTCGCTCGTGAACGGAATGTACGTGAAATTCGGCGTCTCGCAGGGCGATTTCAGCATCGGGATTTTCCAGATGAAGCCGTCGTTTGTGGAAAAATTGGAGCGCAGGTGGAATCTCGCCGACTCGCTGCCAGCCCAAGCGCAGTTGTATTTCAACACCATGAACCGCAACGAAATTGTCCGCCAAAACCGAGTCAAGAAAATGTCGTCGATAGAGGGTCAGTGCATCTATGCGGCTGTATTCGTGAGCCTTATGGAGTATTATTTTTTTAGCGGATGGCAGGGAATATGTTTGCCTGACCAGCGTGTCAGACTCATCGCCACCGCCTACAACCGCGGCGTAGAATGGCCATCCAAGAACCCGACGTCGGCCCCGCCAACAACATTGGAGCAACTGAAATCATGGTCTCAGCAGAAGACATTCCACACCGACATGATGGCAACGCCCTTCACCGAGTACCTCAACTACAGCGACCTCGCAGTGGAACATTACAATTTTTTGCAGAAATAATTTGGTGGTTTCAAAAAGTAGTTTTATATTTGCGGTATAAATACACAATTCACAAACTTAAAACGCATTCGCAATCGATTGGAAAAGCCTCGGAGAGGCGTCATATACATAACCGAATGCGGAGCTTTCGGAGATATAAAAATGGAAAAAGATCCAATGGAATGGGAGGTTTTGGGCAGTGAATACCTCCACAAAAGACCATGGCTCACCGCGCGACGTGACCACGTAAAACTGCCTACAGGCGTTGAGATGAAGGAATTCTACGTATTGGAGTACCCCGAATTCTGCAATGTGATAGCCATCGACAAGGACGGCAAATATCTGCTTGAGCGTCAGTACCGACACGCCCAGAAACTTACAGCCTACGAGATTCCGGCCGGCTGCGTGGAGAAGGGCGAGGATCCCATGGAGGCCGCCAAGCGCGAGCTTTACGAGGAGACCGGATACGCCGGAGGCATCTGGAGCCACGTGATGACCATAAGCCCCAACGCCGGAGCCTGCACAAACTACAGCCATACTTACCTTGCCGTTGGAGTCGAGAAAGTCTCGACCCAGCACCTGGAGGCTACAGAGGATATCAAGGTGGAACTATTTGACGAGCAGAAAGTTATAGAGATGCTCAAGAACGATGAATTCCATCAGGCAATGATGGCCGCCCCGCTCTGGAAATATTTCGCTATCAACGGAAAGATTTAACAGTAGAGACGGACCAAGGTCCGTCTCGTTTTTTATTTATTTCTTGTATGACCTTTCGGCTTCAAGGAGTTTTTTCTTTTTCTCGATCATTTCGCCCGAAGTCTGTCCGCAATATCCGCCGATTTTTCCCGACGACGATATCACCCTGTGACACGGAACCTCGGGCGCAAATGGATTGCGCTTAAGTGCCTGACCTACAGCCTGACAACTCTTGCATCCAATCCTCTCGGCCAGTTGCTTGTAGGTAATCACCTCACCACGTGGAATTTTCAGCAACTCAAGATAGACCCTCCTCTGAAACTCTGTAATATCTTTGGATTGTTGGACTTTATGGATTAATTCTTCGGTTTGCATATTTATTATAGATTCCATACCAAATTATTCATCAAAATACTTGGATTTCTCCTTGAATCCCAAATATCATGAAAAACGATATACTCATCCGATACTGAGTAAATTAATTTGAAATATGGTTTTATTACAATACGCCTAAAATCATATACAAATTCAAGACCTGGCTCTATTTGTCCTAAATAAGGATTGTCAATAAGGATTGATTTATATTTCCCGATTGCAGAAAGAAGATTCAATATAGTCCCCTCACTGTAATGCAAAGGTACACTTGCAAACAACAGGTCGATTGTATTATCGAACAGCTGAGTATGTTTTACTTGTCGGCCCACGGATATTTCTTTTTTAATCTGGCAATCAAATCATCTATATCTCCCAAGTTTCCTTTCTCCATATCATCTATAGATTCCCTCAGCCTTGCAACTGCTTCCTCATGATTTCGAGGACCGAAAAATGGCATTTCGGGTTCATTGGCTTGATGATTCCATTGAGTTTCAGACAATTCCGCATACAATAAAGCACGGTCTTCCTCAGGCATTTGAAATACCAGATTGCGGATTTGAGAATAGTTCAATTTTGCTGCTCCTGTCATAATTCTTGGCTTTTAATGTTTGTTGCAAATATAATTATTATTTGATTCAGGCACAAAAAAAACGTGAATAATTCACAATGGATTATTCACGTTTTCTTTGAATTCTGTAGAGACGGACCGCGGTCCGTCTTTACGGACGGTGTCTTAATATGATTATTTCTTCACGAACTCCACGCGGCGGTTCTTGGCGCGGCCCTCGTCGGTGCTGTTGTCGGCTATTGGGGTGTGCGAGCCCTTGCCCACGGCTGTGAGGCGGTTGGCGGCGATGCCCTGCTTTACGAGAGCTGCCACGATGGCCTCGGCACGTTTCTGAGAGAGAGGGTCGTTTACGGCGTCGCTGCCCTGATTGTCGCAGTGACCCTGAACCTCGAACTTAAGCTCTGGCTTCTCCTGCATCAGCTTGGCGATGCGGGCTATCTCGGTCATTGACTCAGGCTTCAGGTCTGCCTTGCCAGTTGCAAATGTGATTCCGTAAGTGACAATCTTGCCGTCGGTCTCCAAACGGTTGTACAATGGAACAGCACCCTTGGCGATGCGGACGTTTTTCACAAATGTTGAACGGTCGGTGTTAGCCTTACCATTGTAAAGAGTAAACCAACCAGCGCCAGATTTTGCATTTGGAATATTTATGATTCTCCGTCCGTCCACGTAGAACTTAATAGCACGCTTATTGAACGAAAGCGCAAAATGGTGCCACTGTCCATCATTTACTGGGCCTACGTTTTCTGCTGTCGCACTTCCATCCTTAGAATCGTACGATTCTGAATTAGGACGAGTATAGTCACAGTTAATCTGCTGAGTTTCTCCTGATTGCCAGAAATGGAAGGAGAACAACTCTTGGTCGGCATTATAATCAGGATGCATAATATCAATCTCGATACTTGGTCCACCATCCTGATCCGTATTGTCATAAAGCATATCGAACTCCAACGTGAAAACGTCGCCGAGGTAGTTTCTGGATCCGTCCTTCATCAAAGGTGTAATCCAGGAATCATCATGGCTCATAGCGATAACAGTCTCGCCGTTAAGCTTTGCGATTTCGGCATTTCCACGTACCAGATCCCAGCGTGATGGGAACTCTCCAACCTGCTCGCCTACCACAAGGTCCTCGTAGATAATCTCGTCGCCTGGCACGAAGTCGCTCTTGGAATACTCCATGGTGATGTCGGCCTTCTTGGGCTCAGTGTCAGGCACAGGCTGGCTGTTGTTCTGAGGCTCGTCCTGATTATCGGAATAATCCTCCTTGCTCTGGTTATTCTTGTCTTTCTTGTTTTTCTTGCCGTGGTCGCCATCCAGGGCGTTGTCGATGGCCTTGTTGGTGGCATTGCCCACGCGGTTCTCGATATTGTCCTTGGCGGTGTTCACTGCCTTGTCCTTGAGTCTGTCGAGAAACTGCGCGTCTGCGTTTTCAGCTGATAATGCCATAATGGCCGCCAGCGGAAGTATCAATTGATATGCTTTCATGATAATGTATGTTTTGTTAGACTAATAATTGTCGTCTTTATAACGTCAAATATTGTGCCTTTATGATAAACAATCTCTAAATTATTTCTGGTGCTGCTCGTTCCAGTCTTTCAGAAGCTGCCATACCATCTTCTTCTCGCCCTTGTCGGAATAGATTCCCTTGCGGTTGAAGTCGTCCTGGATGCCTTTCAACTTCCTGAGTGGCGAGCGGAAATCCTTCATCACCCAAGGAATTGTACCGGCAAGTCCCTCGATTTTCGATAGCATCTTGAACTGCTGACGGTAAACGTCGGCCATGTTGTCCTCGGAGAAATAAGCGTCGGGGCCTGAGTGTCGGCCTATTCTTCCGCCGGCGCCAAACTCGCTGATTACTATCGGCTTATCCTTGGGGAGCGACCACGTGATGCTGTCGCAGGCAGATTTCGGGCGGTCGTACCAGCCAATGTACTCGTTGAAGCTGAAAATGTCGAGAACCTTGTGCAGGGGATCCTCCACGGTGTAAACGTTGGGCGCTATCTGCTTGTTGATATTCTGAAGCGCGGCGCTCACGAGTCGTGAATTGTCCAAGGCACGGGCGTCGTTTACAAGGCGTGTCAGGAACTCTATACGCTCGGGCTGTACGGCGGTCTCGTTTGCCACGCTCCAGATTATGATGCTGGCGCGGTTGCGGTCACGCTGAATCATTTCTGTAAGTTGCTGGTTGGCAAGAGCGTATGTCTTCTCGTTTTTCCAGTCGATGCCCCAGTAGAGCGGTATCTCGCTCCATACCATAAGGCCGATTTTATCAGCCATCTTTGTCATATTCTCGTTGTGGGGATAGTGGGCCAGGCGCACGAAATTGCAGCTGAGGTTCTTGGCCATCGTAAGGAGCACCGAATCGTCCTCACGGCTGTATGCGCGACGCGAGTCGCCGATGGTCTCCTCGTGGAGATTCACTCCGCAGAGGAAAATCTCCTTGCCGTTCAGCAGAATCCTGGAACCCTCGGTCTTTATGGTTCGGAATCCAATCTCGTCGGTCAGGTTTTCGTTCAGGCAGCTAATGTTCACTTTATACAGCTTGGGCTCATACGGAGTCCAGAGCACAGGTTTGCCTTTAGCTGAAATCTCCGCCCTTCCGTTGGCATCCGTCACCGCTGTCTTGCTGATTTTCAGCTCGGGAATCTCTATCCTAACGGTCTGGTTTGCAATATCTTTTCCCATTAGCTGAACCCATGAGTTTATCATCTTGAAGTCGTCGGAAACCTGAACCGAGTAGTCGAAAATGTATGTTGGCTCGGTCTCCACGAGGGTTACGCTGCGAGTGATTCCGCCGTAGTTCCACCAGTCGGTGCTCATGGATGGTATTCCGTCGGGTCGGCGCTTGTTGTCCACGAGCACCACCAGCGAGTTTTGCATATCAGCTGATACAAAATCCGTAATATCAAACTGGAATCCAGTGTATCCGCCCTCGTGACGGCCCACCTCCCTGCCGTTTACGTAAATGGTTGACTGATAGTTTACCGCGCCGAAATGGAGGAAGAGACGGTTGCCTGGTTTCAGCTGATAGCTGAACTTTGTGCGGTACCACATACGGCCCTCGTAATAGTAATATTTGGGGTCCTGAGTGTTCCAGTCGCCGGGCACGCGGATCTCGTCGCTGGTGTCGAAGTCGTAGTCCTGGAGAACGGTGCCGTCAAAAGGCTTGTCGTCCCAGAAATGATACCAGTGTCCGTACGGGTCCACGATGCATTTCCACATTCCATCGAGCGACTGGTGCTTTCTCGATTGGAGGTTCATAAGTGACTGGCCCATAAGCAATACGGGAACCGTTAGCCACAAAATAAATAAAAGGATAAGTTTTTTCATAATTTAGTTTTATTTTTAAAAATTTGGAATATCGGGAACAAATGTATCAAATTATTTTATAAAATAGTATCTTTGCGGTCAAAAAAAAATGGAACTTACTTTTGTAAATATTATAGATTATATAGGAACGTACGCGTTCGCTATCAGCGGAATGAGGCTGGCCAGCCAGAAGGAATTCGACTGGTTTGGGGCCTACATTGTGGGCATGGCCACGGCGGTGGGCGGAGGCACTCTGCGCGATATCATTCTGGGAATGAATCCGTTCTGGATGACTCAGTGGGAGTACCTGATAATCACGGGCGTGGCGCTGCTGTCGTATGCGTTTTTCCACAAGTTCATCAACAGGATGGCCATGCCGATTTTCCTTTTCGACACCATCGGCCTGGGATTATTCACCGTGGTGGGTTTCCACAAGACAATGGACGCAGGTTTCTCGTTTTGGGCAGCTAATATCATGGGCATGGTGACTGGCGCGGCTGGCGGCGTGATCCGCGACATTCTCATCAACGAGGTTCCGCTGATTTTCCGCCGCGATATCTACGCCATGGCCTGCTGCGTGGGCGGCCTCATCTACACAATTTCGTTGTGGACGGGCCTTCCCGAAATGATCTCGCAGATAGCCTGCGCCGTGTCTGTGATTATAATGCGACTGCTGGCCGTTAAGTATCACTGGCAGCTGCCGATACTGAAGGAGTGAGGGGAAGTGTAAAGAAATAGATTTTCAATTAATGTGTCCTTATGATTAGAGCGTTTGCCACATTCTTTCATATCGGCAATCATCTCGTCGGCTGGATAATCTTCTTCCATATAAGCCCAAGCACCAGAAAAACTATTGATAAAATCATTGTACTCCTGGTCTGTCATTGAATCGGATTTGGAATCTAATTTTAGCATATCAAGATATTTGTAAGACTCCGGATTATATGTTGTTGCTATCATAGTAGTTTATTAATTAGTTTTTGCAAATATATAAAGTTTTTCAAAAACAAGGCATATCTTATAAAGAATTAAATTACGAAACGGGGAATCTTCAATTTTACGAAAAATGATTTTTTTAGCCAATAGCAAAAAAAATTTAATAAAAAATGTGCGACATAATGAAATTATTTTGTATCTTTGTCGCACAAAATACAACAAACATAATGGATACAAAAGAAATATTCGCCAAACGACTAAAAATGGCAAGACAAAAGAAAGGCTTCTCGATGGAAAAACTATCGAGCATTACAGATGGAGCTGTTTCTAAACAGACGATATCCAAATATGAGGCAGGAAAAGCAATGGCAGGTTCAATCATTATTCAACAATTAGCCAATGCTCTTGAAGTCTCAATGGATTACTTTTTTCATCCCTTTGCCTTTGATATTAACGAAATTGATATTTCATTTAGAAAGAAGGCAAGCGTAGGAGCCAAAGATGAGTATAAATTAAAATCGGAGATTCAGGAGCAAGTAGAAAACTATCTTGAAATAGAAAAAATTCTATTTTCTGAATCTACGACAATTCCATACGAGTGTTTTTTTACCATAGACACTAAAGAACAAATAATAAGACTTGCCCAAAAAATTAGAGACGACTGGGGAATAGGCTATGCACCAATCGAAAATGTAAAAGAATCTCTAATTAAACAAGGTGTTAAGGTATTTGAGATAGAAGGTCCTCAAGGATTCGATGGAGTAAGCGGCATAGCTAATGAATCCTCTTGGATTGTTGTTCTAAATAAAAAAGTAGAACATACAGAACGAAAAAGACTGACTGCTTTGCATGAATATGCACATCTAATCGCCAATAACCATTTTTCGGAGAAACTCACTCAAAAAGAGAAAGAGGATATGTGCACGCTCTTTGCATCAGAAATGTTATTGCCAACCAATGTACTTTCTAATATATTTAGAGGACACCGTAAAATATCATGGCAGGAACTCATTTCTATTCAATGCGTTTACGGAATATCAATTGACGCAATTATGTATACACTAAAACGTATAGGCATTATAAGCGACAAAAGATATAGAAGCTATTGCATAAGAAAGAATATGGATCCAAGTTTTAAGACTGCCGTAGAAGAAAGTAGGTATCAAGAGAAAGACACTCCCAGTGTTGACGAGAAAGGTTCTTTTGAGACTATGGTCTACAACGCATTGGCACAAGAACAGATTACAGAAGCCAAAGCAGCTGAACTATTGCACTGTTCAATAAATGACGTCACTAAAAACGCAATATCATTTTAGATGGAGAATAATAGAATAGTATTAGGCCTTTCCGCCTACAACATTTATATGCAGGGGAAATACGAACTCATTGACCATTCCTTTTCTGTTGTTACTACATTATTTGTGCAGAACAATATTAAAGGAATGCAATGTGACAAGAAAATAATGGCATGCGTAAATTTTTCTCCAGAAGAAATGGAAGAATGTTGCATTTTCATCAATAGCTTAAGATTCAAAGAAACTATCGCATTTGCAGATGGTACTGCTTTGTTCTATGCTAAAAAAAATGCATTGCCATTTATGATAACCGACCGCATATTGGAAAAGGTATGCGACGAATTAAGGATTCAAAGCATATCAGACTCTGAATTTATAACAACACCAATTATTAAACAAAGTAAAGTCTCGACAAATTTCCAAGAAGAGGAAACGAGAAACAACTTTACAGACAAAAACAATAAGCTTATGACAGGATAATCGAAAAAGGAAAGACGAAAAAGCCACAAGGCAAACAATTCAAGCGAACCCCGATAAACATGAATAGTCTTTCAAATACTCTAAAGTGAAAGTGGACAAGCATCAAGCAAATCCACAATCATAATCGAGGGAAATTAATTAAATTATTAACTTTCATATTATTTAATATGGATAAAAAAATAAAAAATGGGAGCAAACGGAAGTAAGGCTAGCGGGAGATTGGAAAGCGAAGAAGGTAGAGAATACCATACCGTTCTCTCTATAAGTGACAATATTAAGGTTCTGGAAAAGAAGGACATCAATAAAAATGTTAAATTGCCTGAGGAGAGCCATACTCCAAACCGCATATATGTTGTCATAAACAAACCACCATCTGAAAACAAATGGAGCGACGAACCTACAGCAGGAAAATTGAAATCAATTGCAGTTTATGGAGATGACTGCAAGAAGTTATATGAAATCCATGTGGATCATGTACATGATGGAATGTCAATCCATTATCATCCGTGGAAAGACGGGAAACCACAACAGAAAGGAAAGGGCAAGAAATCTCCCAATATCGCTCTCCCTTTGTCTCCAGAAATGAACAATTTGTTGAACCAAGTAAAAAAATACGTACCACATGTGTAAAAAAGAAAACGAAGAGTCCGACGTAGATTACATAGGCTACGACTTGTTTGGCTACGAATACAACAAAAAGTATCCACCGGACTTAAACAACAAGGCAAACAAGTATGATGGTTATGCGACTCCAAACGAGCCAACATTTTTCTATGATTTCTGTATACAACGCTATGGTGTAATGTTCTACTACAAGAACTGCAAATACGAAGCAATGTTTACAGACGAAGGTCCAATCTTGAAAAACTATAACACAGAAGAGATTCAAGGACCATTCGAGGATCCTGTTGACCTAATGGAGCGCTCGGATTTTGAAGGCAAAAACCTCATAGAAATCATCAACGACTTGGGATACGTTTCTTTGCATTGAAAGTAGAAAAACAAAAAAGCCTCTTGTTATTGGCAGATATCAAGAGGCGAACAAATTCGTGTTTTCCTCGTTTGGCACGATTAGAATTACCAACAAAGAGAATTCGGACGAACAGCTCGCAAAAATATAAAAAAATTGCAATTCTATCCGTCTCTCTCAATAAAAAAACGAGGATTTTTTTACAAACTACTTAAAATCAATAATATGAAACCAAATCTTTTTGGCTTTCCCGATCTAAAAGATCCTCAAAAGCCTATTCGTTTCCCCAAAAACAAAGAGAGACAGAGTCATTACCGTGCTCATATAGCATCGATATGTTACCCTGAGATAACCCAAAATCTGAAAAAGGAAGGTGCATATAATATGCCTGTTGTCAAGCCAAACACAATAATACCCAGCGTTGAAAGAACAATTCCTTTTGACAGAATTAAGTATAGAAAATCCAATAGGAATTCTTTGGTTATGTTCTATATCAATGACGATAGGTTTGCTACAAAACTTTCTCATCCATGGTCTTATACAGAAAACTTAGACCAATACGTAGGAGTAATTGGCCCTGATCTATCTCAATATATTGATATGGATTATCCAGAACGTCTGTCGAATAATTATTGGAACAAAGCCTTAATGGCATACTGGCAAAATCAGGGAATAAACATTTATCCCAATGTAACATGGAGCTTGCCTGACAGCTATGAGTATTGCGCAGATGGTCTTCCCAAAAAGTCTGTTATTGCTATTAATAGTATGGGTGTTTTAAAATATAATTTTTGTAAGTCAATATGGCTCGACGGATATCGTTATATGTTAAAAAAACTGAATCCAATATGCATACTACGATATGGGCCTAAGATTGTAGGAGAAGAGGAAAGCATCAGTATATACCTGGGAAATGGGATATCAAGTTATTTAACGGCGAACCCATATATATACAGCTGATAAAAACGAGATGAATACACAAAGTTTTAATGTTTGATATGTCGGAACGCGCTTTCTTTGTAGGAATCCACCACACCCTCGGAATTGAAAACGAGAGAGAAGTTGGCAGAAATTTCTTGGAAATATTTGGCTAAGGACTTTGATTAATTTTGAAGTTTTCGTAATTAATCCTATCTTTGCATTGTACAATTTATCTAAATATGAAGGTTTTCAGGATTACAGGAAAGTGCATTCCAAGCAAGCATTATATGGTTGACATCTCACGACAGGTGGAGGCGGCGTGCAAGTATGTGTATCAAAACATATACTTCTGCATCAACCGTGGACGCCAGTTTGGAAAAACCACTACAATATCACGTATAACTGACAGACTTAGCCGTGAGGGCTACACAGTTTTCTCGGTAAGTTTCGAGAATTTTGGCAAAAGAGAGTTTGCCACCACAGAGAGATTGTGTCTGGAGGTGGTGAATATTATGAAACAGCAACTTTATGTTACCAAAAATGTTTCAGAAGAAATATGCTCGCTGATACAAGGCACGTCTGAATTATCAAAATTAAACGTGACGCAATTTACTGATTTCGTAATGAAACTGTGTTCGCTTAATGAAAAGATTGTTCTTATTATTGACGAGGTTGACAAGGCTGGCAATTACGATAGTTTTGTGGAATTTTTGGCTATTCTAAGAAAACTTTACCTCAACAACGACAATTTTCCTTCGTTCCAGTCGGTGATTCTTGCAGGAGTTCACGATATCAGACACCTGAAAATGAAAATGCGTCCTGATTCGGAGCATACATTGAATTCGCCTTGGAATATCGCCTTGCCGTTCAAGGCCGATATGAGCCTCCCCGAGAATGGAATCGCTGATATGATTGCCGAGTTCAAGGCCGACCACAACCTGGATTTCAACGAGAAAGTGGTTGCCAAAGAAATTCACAACTGGACCTCAGGCTATCCATATTTTGTTTCAAGAATCTGTTATCTAATTGAGGAACAAGAATATAGTTGGGATAAAGATGGTGTATTGAAGGCCGTGAAATATATCCTAAACGACAGGGACGACAATCTCTGTTGCAGTTTCATAAAGAAGACCGACGATTATCCGGCTCTCCGCGAAATGCTGTACAATATGCTTTACAGAGGCGTTGAATACAGTTACAATCCTGACGACAAGATAACGAACATCGGCTTTATGTTCAGTTTCCTGAAAAAGGTTGAAAATAAAGTCTGGATTCAGAACAGAATACTCGAAACCAGACTTTACAATATGTTTTTTGAGGAGGAGCAGAAGTCGAAATTCTATGTAAACGGCAGTTACGACAAAAACGGATTCATAACTCCCGACGGCCTTGATATGCCCAAAATCCTTCAGAAATTCTCTGAGCACTACAATAAGATCTTCAACGAAACCGACGAGGAATTTATTGAAAGTCAGGGACGAAAACTGTTCCTACTATACCTGCGCCCCATCATCAACGGAACCGGACATTACTATATAGAGGCCGAGACCCGCGATAGGACTCGCACCGACATCATAATTGACTACCAGTCAAAACAATATATCATAGAACTGAAAATCTGGCGAGGCGAGCAATACAACAGCAAAGGCGAGATTCAGCTGTCGGAATACCTGAATCATTTCGGCCTCACCGAAGGCTATATGGTAAGCTACAACTTCAACAAGAAAAAGTCACCGGGAGTCGAGAAAGTAGAATTCGGCGACAAAGTGATTTGGGAAGTAGAGGTATAACCAACTCTCCCCTACAGTCCCTTCACCCACTCGGCGATATCCTTCAAAACCTCTTCCGAGATTGTCTCCTCGATATCCATGTACTCGTAGACAAGACCCTTGTCGCAATGCTGGAAAAGGTGGTTGAGGTCGGGATATTTCTTGAACTGTGATTTGGGCGACTTCACCAGTTTTTTCAGCTGGTCAAGGTTCTGCTCGGCAATTACCTGACAATCCTTGGTGCCGTTGAGGGCAAATACAGGGCAACTGGTGTTCTGGATATTCTGTGTAGGATCGTAATCCAGGAAAGCGTCGAACCAGGTATCTATCTTGCCGTAAAACTCCTCACGGTATTTCTGCACAGTCATAGGCTCAAGCAAATGCATGGCTACCTCTAAATCCGGAAGGCCGTCGATTCCATTCTTCTTCTTAAATTTTTGAATCTTTTTCAGTTGCTTCTCGTCCGATTTCCGTGCTTTTTCCGGAATGGGAAATTCAATTTCCGTAACTCTATTGAACTGAGCCACAAGCACCTCGTCGCCCTTTACGGCAGGAGCCGCCAGAGTTACAAGGAAATCGGCAGAACCCTTGGCTCCGATAATGAAGGCTATGGAACCGCCCTCGCTGTGGCCCAGAATTCCCACTTTGGAGAACCTTGGATCATTGCGCAGGAATGCGATGCCGGCCTCGGCGTCCTTGGCGAAATCGAATGTTGTAGCCTTCTGGAGATTGCCGGTTGAATTTCCCATACCTCGGTCATCGTATCTCAAAGAAGCGATTCCGTTTTTGGCCAGATAGTCGGCGATTACCGCAAATGGCTTGTGTTCAAACATTTCCTCGTCACGGTTTTGCTGTCCGCTGCCCGAAACCATAATCACAACAGGAACCTTTCCGCTCATATCAGCTGGCAAGGTAATAGTGCCTGAGAGCGAGGCCTCAGCATGGCTGAAAACCACTTCCTCGGTTTTGTAGGAGAACGGTGGCTGAGGTGTCTGCGGACGACGGCGGCCTTCCAGGAAAACATGTTTGCCGTCCACGTATTCCAAATCCAAGGGCAATGTAATGCCACGTTGCGACATATCGCCATAGATGTAATTTCCCGTCTTGCAACCATTGTATTTGAATCCGATGGCTGGCGACGAAACCGCCACCGAGTCGGCCGAATTGAAATCCAATACCGCAGGAATGGTGTCCTTGCTCTGCTTGGGTGAGAGCAGATAACATTTCTCCGTGCCGTCCAGGTCCTTGTACAATCCCAAAACCAACGGCAAATCGCCCATCGGTGTCTTCAGTTTTCCAGTCCAGTTTCCGTATTCAGGATCAGGCGTAAACCAAGATTCAAGTTCCTGACCAAAACCATTGGACGAAACGCCCAACATAACTGCCAGTGCAGCTGATATAAATACTTCTTTTTTCATATTTAGTTAATTAAAAATTATTCAATAACAATGTCATATTCAGCCTCGAACTTCTCGCCAACTCCAATTTTGTGAATCCAGGGCTTTTCCTCGAAATCGCCGTCGTAGTTAGCGGGATCGGTGCGTCCGTACCAAGGCTCTATGCAGACAAACGGCGCATTCTTCTTGGGGGGCGACCAGAGGCCAACCAATGGGCTATCGAACTCAAGCGAGAGATAAGGTTTTCTGTCGGAATCGCAGAGAGTAACCTTGTCGACCAAACCTTTCTCGAAAATGAGCGCGTCATCGTTGAAGGTGTTGGTGTCAATCTCCATAAAACCGCCGTACATAAAATATGCGAGGTCTTTGCCGCCCACGCAGCCCTTCTCGGTGATTACGGAAATCGGCAGTCGCTCGGCCTCGGGCTCAATGATGAAATATCCGCGATTCTCGTTTTCAGCTAATAGCTTGTCCATTGCCTCCACGCCGCCGTCGATAGCCTCGTTTGTGAGCATCGGCCAGTGGAAAGCGGGATGTGCGCCAATCTGAAATGCCATTTCCTCGTCGCCGGTGTTGATGACTTTCCAGATTACCTTTACACGGTTGTCGATGAGTTTGTAACCGATTTCGAGACGGAACTTGTAAGGATATTTCGCCAAAGTCTCGTCGTTGGATTCCAGACAATAGAGCACAGAGTCGTCAGTTTTCTCAATCAGCTGAAACTCCATATCTCTTGCGAATCCGTGCTGACCCATTTTGAAAGTCTTGCCGTGAGATCGGTACTCGCCATTCCAGACAGCGCCCACAATCGGGAACAGAACTGGAGAATGACGCTTCCAATATTTAGCGTCGGCCTGCCACAAATACTCACGACCATTGCTCCTCAAAGAAGCAAGCTCAGCACCGTGGTCGTTTACGGTGATCTGTATTTTTGAATTGGAAAGAATCATAATTGTTTTTGTTTAAATTATCCTTCCGCCACTTTGAAGACAATCCTGAAACTGCCTTCGTTGTAGCTTGTGCTGGTGATTCGGAAATTGCCGATTTCCTTGGTTGAGTTTACGTGAGTGCCGATACAGGCGCAAACGTCGTAATCGCCAATGCGGACAAGACGGAGAGTCTCGCTTGCGTCCTCGGGAAGTTTGTCGAGAGAGACATTTGCCGGAATGTTGTCGCGGGTTACAAACTCGTATGTTACAGGCAAGTCGTCGGCGATTATCTTGTTGATAGAGGCCTCTATCTCGGCTATTTTCTCGGGCGACGGACACTCGGGAAGATTATAGTTGATCTTGCTTTTCTTGCGCTCTATGTGGGCGTTTTTGCTGCGCTCACAGCCAAACATTCTTATCATTGTCTGATTCAGCAAATGCTCTGCCGTATGCGCCGGCGGAAACTCCGCCTTGTTGTGTTCGTTAAGTTCCATTTATATTAAAATTGAAGAGTTTTCAGGAATTGTCGCTGACTATTTCCCAATAGCCGTTTCGTTTGCCATTTACTCGCTTTATAATACCTTTTTCGCTGAGATTCAATGTAATAGTCTTTATTGTCCTCTCAGATTTTCCAATTTCCAACGCCAATTGTTTTTGAGTGATGTTTGGAGTCTGAAGAATCAACTTGAGAACAGCGACTTCTTCCAAAGTGCAATTTTTGCACTTTGGAGGCAATTTTGCACTTTGAATTGCACTTTGGGAAACTGACTTTGCACTTTGGGAAGATTCTGATTCACCTTGCCAATTGATGTGCAGCTCACGGTTTCTGAAATCCCTGACCTCACCCAACAACAATGCGCGGAAAAAGTTTATCAGGAAACTGAAATCCTCATTAATGCCGTTCTGGATATTGGTATAGTTGGACCGCACAAGAGCATTTCGGAAATACCAGGAATGATTGGCAAAAACCGAATTGCTGACATTAAAACCAAGGGTCTTGAGATACTTAATCATAAAGACAGCCATTGTTCTTGTGTTTCCCTCGCCAAAAGGATGAATTTGCCAGATGTTGCTGCAAAATCTGGCAATATGTGAAATCGAGTCATCAACACTAAGACCCGAATACGAGAAATTCCGTTCTTCTCTCAAGTCGTAATTGATGTTATCTACAATGGTATTGCAGTTGGAATAAACAACCGTTCCTCCATTCAATACCCATTCTCTTTTAGTAATATTATAATCACGGATTTTACCTGCAAATTTGTATATTCCGTCAAATAGAAACTTATGAATAAAAGTAATCTGTCCAGGTGTGAAACTGAAAGAATTGTCCTGTATAAGGGCTGTAATTCTCGCAGAAACCTTATCAGCCTCCTCGGTACGGTCCAACTCCACATTATCCCTAACGTCACGAGATTTGTAATAAGTGTCAATCAGCTTACTAGCCTGTTCTATCGTGATATCTCCGTCAATATGCTGACGGGCGGTATCAAGCAAATATTCAGAAGGGGTAAGACCGTCAACCTGTTGCAAACCAATTGCAGTCTGCCAGGCCCAGCCCTTCTCCTTCTTATGAGGTTCTACTTGACGGATATACTCATCAAGATTGTACATTTTATTGTTATCTTTTGCAGGCATAATTAATTCGTAATTATCTTGAGAATTCCAAGTCTGGGGCAAAGCTCTCGAAGCCGTTGGCTGGGAAGTGCATTCCTGCCATTATCAAACCGTTACGCTTGGCCATCTCGATTACACGCTTGCGGGTCTCGGTGGCCATTTCTGGGTCCATGTCCCACTTTGGAGAATACTCTGGATGGCTCAGCTGAATGCGGAGGCCGTGCATGATGTCGCCCACAACGAGGAACAATCCTTTCTGGAAAATCGTGTGGCCTGGAGTGTGACCGTATGCCTCCATCGAAACAACGCCTGCCGGCAATGTGTCTCCGGCATTGAAGAGAACGAGGTTGTCCTTGTAAAGATCGAGCATCGCAACCTGAGCCTCGTTGCCCGATTCCATGGCGCGCCAGGCGTCGTTCTCTACCTTGTTGAGATAAAGCTTGGCGTTAGGGAACACCTTCTGACCGTCCTTCACGAGGTTGCCGATATGGTCGCCGTGGAGGTGGGTTATGTAGATGTATTTCAGGTCCTCGGGATTGATGCCCATATCTTTAAGAGTAGGTATCAGCAGACTGCCCTCATTACCGAGACCTGCGTCGAAAAGAACTTTCTCGCCATCAGCTTCCAAGAGAAAACAACTCATGGAAGATGGGATTCCGTCGGCGCAGCCAGTGGCCTCAAAGAGGCTGTCGGGAATGGATGGGAATGTAGCCTTACCCTGTTTCATCTCGCCCGGAACGTCCTGAATCCAAGTGAGTTTCTCTTTGTTGAGGCTTACGGTGTAAGTAGTTTCGGAAACTGGATCGTCGATAGACTGATTCTGTTCGTTGGATGTTTTTGCGCCATTGCTGCAAGAGGCGAAAAGCGCTGCGGCCAATCCAAAGGCCAGAAAATTTCTTGTTTTCATTTTTTGTGTTTTATTGTTTTTGCAAAGTTAATAAAAATTTCTGCTACAAGATTCCGCAAAACTCAAACATTTTCCTGTACGCCTCGGCTTTTTTCTCCAATTTCATAGGATACGCCCTCGACGACGATGGAAGGCGGTACAAGAAAATGCCATCAGCTGATACAGACACACAACCGCCTACCTTAGGCAATGTCTTTATGCTGAAGTAGTTGCAGATATTTTGGGTGGCTTTTTCGCCCGTGGTGGCTATCACGCGGCATTGGGGTATTTCAGCTAATAGCGAATTGATATCCGTGAGCTCCACTATCTCCAGAAACTTGTCGGAGGCGTTGTCCTGAAGGCGTCGCACGGCAGTGGCAGTGTCGAAAAACGCGATGCCTTTTCCCATGCAGAAGGTCTCTATCCTGATGAGGCTGAACGATTTTTCGCCATTAGCTACAAAAAAATCCCTATCGCCGAAAAAGAGCAAGCCCTCTATGCGCCAGTGGTCGTTGTTGAAGTTTGGGTAGAAGAAATCCATGCTCCAACGCTTGCGCTGCGGCGGAAAACTGCCGAGGAAAATTACCCGGGCATTAGCTGGCAAAAACGGCCTGAGCGGGTGATATTCGATATCGCCGCT
>JAZUEG010000227.1:0-2362 GCA_045640025.1 Bacteroidales bacterium | reverse complement strand
ATGAGCATAATCTGCTTCTCGGTGTTGCCAGCTGATGTAGGCAGCTGAACGGCTCCCAGCTTGGCGGCGCCGTCGTGAGCGCCAAGACCACCTGTAAAGAGTCCGTAGCCGTAAGATACCTGAACGAGGTCTTCCTTGTCTACGCCGCCGGCCGCCATTACACGTGCCACGCCCTCGGCCCACATATCGATGTCGTTCTTGGTGTAGGTGTCCACAACAGGCTTTCCTGTAGTGCCTGACGATGCGTGGATTCTGACAACCTCGCTCTGTGGCACGCACTGGAGTCCGAATGGATACTCGTCGCGGAGGTCAAACTTGGTGGTGAATGGGAGCTTTACGATATCGTCGATGCTCTTGATGTCCTCGGGCTTTACGCCCATCTCGTCCATCTTCTTCTTGTAGAATTCAGTATTCTCGTAACATCTCTTTACGATTTTCTGGAGTCTCTCGCCCTGGAGAGCGCGCATGTCCTCGCGGCTCATGCACTCATACTTTGTGTTATAAATCATTTTTTGTTGTTCAAATTATTGAAGTAATTGAAGTAATTGAAGTGATTGAACTCATGCAATCCCTTCAATTATCTCAATTACTTCTTTTTAAATATTAGGTTTATTATAATTCAATATTTCAGAAGCAATGTTCAATCACTTCAATTACTTCAATTACTTACTGAAGTCCTTCAAACGGCATCGCGTCTTTCTTGCGGTAGCCCTGTCCGGTCATTACCGCTATCAGTTTGCCTTCCTGGTTGCGGATCTCAACATTCACGTATGGAATCTTGGGATGATTGAAGGTCTCGGTGGCTGTAGCGGTAAGCGTGTCACCTTTTTTGGCTGACTGCAGGAACGATATGCTGTTCTGGATTCCGAAGGTCAATTGACCATGCGAGTTTACCGCCGCGGCCACTGCAAGGTCGCCAAGAGTGAAGAGCGCACCGCCCTGGCACACTCCGCCGGCATTCAGGTGGCTGTCCATCACCACCATCTGCGACTTTGCCATGCCATCAGCTACCTCTATCAGCTGCATCCCATTGTTAGATGCGAATTTGTCGTAAGTATTTAGAGTTTCTTTTAGTGTCATTTTTGCGAATATCATAATTTTGCGATTGTAAATATAGAAGATATATTTGAGTCCGCAAAAAATATTTCGTCAAAATTTCTTGGGTTTATTTCAGGGCCTTGATCTCGGCTGATTTTTCCATTGTGGCCGAGTAGCCGATGTCGCGCATTTTCAGCAGGCTCTCGCGCAATACGCTTACGGCATCGTAGCCGTCGAGATTAGGGTGTATGTATACATCGGCGTTTTGCTTGTTGAGCTGAAGGCGTGGAATATCGGGACGCGCACTGCGCCAGCGTATTACATCATCCAATATTGACTCGCTCTCGTTGAATCCGGGTATGTAGCTGAGTGCGTCCTGAAGCAGGCCCGTAAGCTCGTCGGGGATGGGAATGGACAGCAGAATGCCCTCGGGAGTAGATAGGTCGACGGCTATCACCTTGAGCGCGCCCATGTCACGCACCACGTCTACCGGGAGATTGTTGCACAGGCCGCCGTCCACGAGCTTGTGGCCGTTTATCATCACGGGGTCAAAAACCAATGGCACCGACATAGATGCGCGCATTGCCTTGGCCATGTTTCCTTTGGTGAGCAGCACCTCCTGGTCTTTCTCGATATCGTATGTCACGCACCGGAACGGAATCTTGGTGTCCTCGATATTTTTTACGCCTTTAGCTGCCAGGAGACTCTCGAACTTCTGGAGAATGCGGTTGCTGGTGGCCACATCGCCTATGGATACCCGCACAAAGATGCTGTCGAGCTCGTGGGGAGTGTATCCCGCGGCGTAGAGTCCTCCTATGATGGCTCCGGCGCTGGTGCCCGATACGTAGGCCGGCTTTATGTTCATGGATTCCAGTGCGTTGAGCGCGCCCACATGGGCAGTGCCCTTGGCTCCGCCGCCGCCCAGTGCTATGCCTATTTGCGGATCTGGCTCGTTGTGCTGTACATTGGAGCCTCCTGTGCATCCGGCCATCATTACGGCCATCAGCAGAATGGGTATAAGAAGAAGTCTGTTTTTCATGTTTTTGATTTGCATTATTAATTTTTGTAATCGCAAAATTAATTTTTTTTTGTAAAAACCGTCACATTATGAGGCAAATATTATCAGCTAATTTCTGTCTTTCCCCAATATTATCAGCATCACCGACCCAAATATGAGAATCATGCCTGCAAGGAGCTTGAGCGAAAACTGCTCGCCGAATACCAGGCATCCGATGCACACAGCCGTCATAGGCTCTATGGCTCCCATTATGGCGGCGGGAGTGCTTCCTACCAGTTTTATGGAGATATTTATGAATATTAGAGC
>JAZUEG010000226.1:0-5341 GCA_045640025.1 Bacteroidales bacterium | reverse complement strand
GTATCATCCCGATTTCATCAAGGGCAAGGAGCCTCAGGAGATTATCGACAATCTCTTCGAGTCGATGTTTGCCACTCAGGAAGGCTTCGACAGCTTTATCGAGAATCCAAGCAGAGCCGCTCTCGTATCGGATCCCGCAGTGGAGGCCATGAGAGGCGTGCTTACAATATATTTCCAGCTCCGCGAGCAGAACAAGGCCAACAGCAATACGCTATCAGCCGCACGCCGCGTATACTGCAAGGGTATCAACGAGATGAATGCCGGCAAGAACCTCTATCCTGACGCCAACTTCACCGAGCGCCTCACATACGGCAATGTCTGCTCTTACGAGGATCCTGCCTGGGACTCTAACAATCCTGCTCCAGCTGTAGACGGCCGCGACGGCAAGACTTTCAAGTATTTCACCACATCTGAGGGTGTGCTCCAGAAGGAGAAGCCGGGCGACTATGAGTTTGATGTGCCAGCCAAGCTCCACGACCTGCTCGAGAAGAAGGACTTTGGCCGATACGCCGACAAGGACGGCACACTCCACACATGTTTCCTCACCAACAACGACATCACCGGCGGCAATTCCGGCTCGCCAGTTCTCGATGCCAATGGCAACCTCATAGGTCTCGCCTTCGACGGCAACTCTGAGGCCATGTGCGGCGACTGGATTTTCCGCGACGATGTACAGCGCTGCATCAACGTGGATATCCGCTACGTGCTCTTCATCATCGACAAGTTTGCCGGATGCCAGAGAATTATCGACGAGCTCACATTCGCTAAGTAATCTTTGATAATTACGAATTACGAATTACGAATTCGCAATTGATGCAAAATAATAAAACCGAACTGCCAATTTCAATATTGACAGTTCGGTTTTTCTATTAGTGGAGCAATTCGGATTTCGTAATTCGTAATTACTTTTACTTCAGCTCCAGTGTCACCACGCTGGCCTTTGGCAGGTTGATGGTAAGGATGCCCTTCTTTATTGTTGCGCCGCTGAATGTTGCGGTCTTCACTACGTCTGGATTTTCAAACGAGTTGTAGTCGTTGAAGTTCTTGGAAGTGAGGATCTCTGCCTTGGCTACGGCCTTGGCGCCCAATTTGTTGAGGTCGATGGTTACGGTGTTGGCGTTCTTGGCGTCCACGTTGGATACCGAGAGGTGATATACTCCGTCCTTCTTGCTCATGGTGGCGCTTATGGCGTTGATGCTCTCGCCGTTGAATGTGTACTTGGGCGAATCGAACTCCACAGGCACGTACTGCGCGTTCTGGTGAACGGTGTACATCTTGAATACGTGGTAGGTAGGAGTCAGAATCATCTTGTCGTCCTTGGTGAGTATCATCGACTGCAATACATTCACCACCTGCGCTATGTTGCACATTCCGAGCTTGTCGGCATACTTGTGGAATATGTCGAAAGTGGTGGAAGCTAATAACGCATCTCTCATGGTGTTCTGCTGATAGAGGTGGCCGGGTATAGAGCCTGGCTCCTGGTCGGTCCAGATTCCCCACTCGTCCACATCGAGCTTCACGTTCTTGTTGATGCTCTCTATTACCTTCACGTGGCCCTTTATCAGCTCGTCCATCTTGTATCCGTCGCGGATTACCGAGAAATACTGGTCTTCCTGGAAACCGCGGTCAGGCCCCTTGGAGTTGTTCCAGTCGCGTATTGGGAGTACGTAGTAGTGGAGCGAGATATGCTCCATATTGAAGTGGCAGCGCTCCATCAGCACCTTGGTCCAGTTGTAGTCGAAATCGTTGGAGCCCGATGCCACGCGTACAGGCTTGGTGTTGTTGCTGTATAGGTGTGCGTATCCAGAGTACTGGCGGTAGAGGTCGGCGTAGAATTCGGGACGCATATTTCCGCCGCATCCCCAGCTCTCGTTGCCTATACCCATGTAGTCGATTTTGTAAGGCTTCTCGCGGCCGTTCTGCTTGCGGAGGTTTACGTTGGGGCAGTCCTCGGTGCCGGTTATGTATTCCAGCCAGTCGTTCATGTCCTTCACTGTGCCGGAGCCCACGTTTACCGAGAGGTAGGTCTTGCATCCCAGGCGCTCGCAAAGGGTGAAAAACTCGTCGGTTCCGAAAGAGTTGTCCTCCATGGTGCCTCCCCAGAATACGTTCTTTATCCTCGGGCGCTGTGCTGTGGGTCCCACTCCGTCGCGCCAGTGGTATGTGTCGGCAAAACATCCGCCCGGCCATCTCAGCACCGGTATCTGGAGGTCCTTCAGGGCGTTGAACACGTCGGTGCGGTAGCCGTCGGTGTTGGGGATCTTGCTGTCCTTGCCCACCCAGATACCGTCGTAAATGCATCGTCCCAGGTGCTCGGCAAATTGTCCGTAGATCTCGGCAGGGATTGTGTATCCGGCCTGTCCGTCGGTCTTGATTTCGGTCTGCGCCATGGCAGACATGGAGAGCGCGAGTGCGGCTCCCAATAGGAATGTTCTTTTCATTTTTTTGTTTTTAATGATTGGATATATCAAGTGTTATAATCTTGCGATTACAAAAATAATATAAAAAATCAGAAAACCGCCCTCTGTCCCGTTTTTTTATTTCCTTTTTTTGGCATTCCCCGTTCGGCCACACCTTATATATACGTATGTTTTTTTCAGCTAATGGCGAGATATATGTATTGTATCAGCTGATGGCGAAAAAAATGTACTCGCCATTAGCTGAAAATCAGTGCTATATGGGCGGACTGAGATTTTTGCTGAAAAAAAATTGATTTTTGTTTGGCTTTTTCAAAAATATTTGCGTATATTAGATAACAGCAAAAAGAGATATGCGATATTCAGCTAAAAGGCTGATTCTCTTGATGATGGATTTCTTAACTGATTGACTAAATGGAAAACGAGACCGAGAAGTTCGAGGAGTATCTGAGGTACGAGCGGCGCTACAGCCCTCATACGGTGAAGGCTTATCTTACCGACCTTGGCGAGTTTGCCAGGTATCTGGAGGCCGAGACCGGCGGCGCTGAGCTCAGCCTGGCGGGGCAGAAGGATGTGAGGCAGTGGACCATGGCGCTCAAGATGCAGGGCCAGAGCCCGGTGAGCATCAACAGGAAGATTTCCACTCTCAGGGGATTCTACAAGTGGCTGCTGAGGACCGGGGTTATAGAATCAAGCCCGGTGCAGACTCTGCGCAACCTCAAGAAGCCGAGGCACCTTCCCGAGTTTGTGCCGCAGGAGCAGATGGTGGAGATGCTGGATGATGATGATCTTTTTGCCCAGGACAAGGACGGCGAGCGCAACCGCCTGATCATAGAGCTCTTTTATGATACAGGTATCCGCGAGACCGAGCTCATCAATCTCCGCTGCATGGATGTGGATGAGAGCCTGATGCAGATTACCGTGCACGGCAAGGGCGGCAAGACCCGCGTGGTGCCCATTGGCGGTGACCTATGCAGGCGTCTGGCGGCTCTGAAGACGGGCGGAAGGGAAAATTTTATTTTTCTTACCAAAAAAGGAAACAAAATGTATCCCAAACTCGTATATAGGATTGTTCACCGGTATCTGGAGGGCACGCAGGGAATCACCCGTACGGGGCCTCACACTCTGAGGCACAGTTTCGCCACCACGATGCTCAACAACGATGCGCCGCTGAATGCGATAAAGGAGCTGCTTGGCCACGCCAACCTCTCCGCTACGCAGATATACACTCATACATCGTATGAGAAGCTGAACGGAATATACAAGAAGGCCCATCCGCGGGCCTGAAACAACAAACATAACAAACATATTATTAACACTAAATTTAGGAGGAACAATTATGAATGTAAAGATTGAGGCAATACACTTTAATGCCAGCACAGCACTTGAGGAATTCATTCAGGACAAGGTAAGCAAGCTTGCACAGGTGGCCGATGATATACTTGATGTGCAGGTATTCCTGTCATTGGAGCGTTCTCAGAGCGTAAATTACGATAGCAAGGTGGCCAAGGTGAAGATAGAGGTTCCCGGCGGATCCATTTTTGCAGAGAAAAAGTCAAAAACATTCGAGGAGTCAACTGACACAGCCATAGAGGCTTTGCGAGTTCAGTTGCTCAAGAGAAAGGAGAAACAGAAATAATTTTTGAAAAAAAGTTTCATAAAAATTTGGAGAATTGAAATATTGTCCATAATTTTGTGTCGTTGAAAAAAACAAAGGGTGTTTGTTCAACGACACTTTTTTTCAGCAATGTTCTTTAGTTGATACATAAAGGCAAGCACTGCCGGCGTAGCTCAGTTGGCCAGAGCAGCTGATTTGTAATCAGCGGGTCGGGGGTTCGAATCGCTCCGCCGGCTCTTAATCTTCTGAAACATACGCAGAGGACTTGCAAAATAATCGGGGAGTTTCCAGAGCGGTCAAATGGGACAGACTGTAAATCTGCTGGCTAAGCCTTCGGTGGTTCGAATCCATCACTCCCCACACAAACTCTTGCGGGAGTAGCTCAATTGGTAGAGCGTCAGCCTTCCAAGCTGAAGGTCGCGGGTTCGAGACTCGTCTCCCGCTCAAAGCAAGAATTTAACTAATAGTTGCCGACGTAGCTCAGTGGTAGAGCACTTCCTTGGTAAGGAAGGGGTCATGAGTTCAACTCTCATCGTTGGCTCTATTTTTTTTGTGTATACGGAAAATTTCTGTGTGCACAAATTGTTTGACTTGTAAACAGAATAATAATTAATAAATTAATAAACTTTTTTTACTATGGCTAAAGAGAATTTCGATAGATCCAAACCACACGTAAACATTGGTACTATTGGTCACGTAGACCACGGTAAGACTACTTTGACTGCTGCTATCACAACAGTACTCGCAAAGAAGGGTCTTTCAGAGGTAAGAAGCTTCGATTCTATTGATAACGCACCTGAGGAGAAGGAGCGTGGTATCACAATCAATACTGCACACGTAGAGTATCAGACTGCTAACCGTCACTACGCTCACGTTGACTGTCCAGGTCACGCCGACTACGTAAAGAACATGGTTACTGGTGCTGCTCAGATGGACGGTGCTATCCTCGTATGTGCTGCTACTGATGGTCCTATGCCTCAGACTCGTGAGCACATCCTTTTGGCTCGTCAGGTAAACGTTCCTAAGATCGTTGTTTTCATGAACAAGTGTGATATGGTTGACGATCCTGAGTTGCTCGACCTCGTTGAGATGGAGCTCCGCGAGCTTCTCTCTTCTTACGAGTACGATGGCGACAATACTCCTATCATCCGCGGTTCTGCTCTCGGTGCCCTCAACGGTGAGGCTCAGTGGGAGGACAAGGTAATGGAGCTCATGGATGCAGTTGATACATACATCCCACAGCCTGCTCGTGACGTTGATATGCCATTCTTGATGCCTGTTGAGGATATCTTCTCTATCACTGTTC
>JAZUEG010000225.1:0-6380 GCA_045640025.1 Bacteroidales bacterium | reverse complement strand
GGCATCTGCACCGAGCAGATGAAATTGAACTTTATTCCGTTTTTCCCGAGAAGCTCCTCGTACTGCTCACGCGCCTTTCCGCAGTTGTCGCCGCATACGCATATACCGAAAACCTTGTTTCCATTGTAGCTGATACGTACTTTCTTCAAGAACCTTCTCATAGTCTTGGCCAGTCCCCATGAGTGCACGGGGCATACAAAACCGAGAATCTCGCTATCCGGCACATTTATATTAATATCCTTGCCCGATGTTACATCCTCGTAATAATCGGCCACATTCTTGGTCTGCTGACCCGTAAGCTCAGCCATCCTCTCAGCTATGTGCTTCGAGTTTCCCGTTCCAGAAAAATAAAAAATCATAGTTTCAATCGTAATTTTGTGATGCGCAAATTTACAAAAAAAAATACTAAAAAACTTGGGGTGTTTCTTTTTTTGATTAATTTTGCACAAAAAGTGAATATTATGATCGATATAGAATATTTAAGGAAACTGAATACTGATGAACACATGCTTTTGACTGAACATGCCAGGAAGAGGCTTGTAACTAGATCGATATCAATTTCTGATATTCAAAATGTAATCCAATTTGGAGAAATCATAAAACAATACGAAAATGATAAACCATTTGCCAGTTGTTTATTATTGGGATTATCTATAAAAGGAAGATATTTGCATGTGGTGGCAAGCCACGACGAAGATACAATATATGTGATAACAGCATATTTTCCTGATCCTGATGTATGGCAAAGTGATTTCAAATTAAAAAAGTAACTGCTATGAAATGTATTGAATGTGGAAGCAAGGTTGTAAGTTCTACAACTACAAGCGTAACAGATCTTGGCGATTTCCTTATAATTGTAAGGAATGTGCCATGCTTTATGTGCACGGAATGTGACGAGATTCATTATACTGCTGATGTGTTAAAGAATCTGGAGTCGATTATAAATTCCGCAAAACTTTTAAGGCAGGAAATCTCTGTTATTGATTATAATAAGAATATTGCCGCATAGTTATCATGACCAAGCAAGAAATTCAAGATAAGATCATTAAGCTCCGCGAGTTCATCAACAGGTGCAACTACAATTATTATGTGCTCTCGGCCTCCGATGTCTCCGACTACGAGTTCGACCAGAAGCTCCGTGAGCTTCAGGACCTCGAAAACGCCAATCCCGAGTTCGACGATCCCGATTCGCCAACCCACCGCGTGGGAAGCGACCAAAACCAGGAATTCCAGCAGGTGGCTCACAAGTATCCGATGCTGTCTCTCGCCAACACATACAGCGAGGGCGAGCTCCGCGATTTCGACGCCAGAATCCGCAAACTGATTCCCGGTGTCGACTTCAAGTATTCCTGCGAATTGAAGTTCGATGGCACCTCAATATCACTCACTTACCGCAACGGACGATTAGTGCAGGCGCTCACACGCGGCGACGGCAAGAAGGGCGACGATGTCACCAACAATGTACGCACAATAAAATCGGTTCCGCTGAAACTCTCCGGGAAGGACTATCCCGAGGAGTTCGAGATCCGCGGCGAGATTCTCATGCCTCACGATTCGTTCAACAGGCTCAACGCAGAGCGTCTCGAAATCGGTGAGCCTCCGCTGGCAAACTGCCGAAACGCCGCATCAGGAACCCTGAAAACACAGAACTCAGCCACGGTGGCCAAGCGCGGTCTCGACTGCTATCTCTACTATCTCCTTATGGATGAGTTGCCTACCGATTCCCACATCAAGAATATGAGCATGGCCCGCGATTGGGGTTTCAAGGTCTCCGATAATATGGCCGAGGCCCGCTCCATCGACGAGGTATGGAAATTCATCGAATACTGGGACCATGAGCGCGAGAATCTTCCTTACGACATCGACGGAATAGTAATAAAGGTGGACAGCATGGAGCTGCGCGATCAGCTCGGATTCACCGCCAAGACTCCGAGATGGGCCATCGCCTACAAGTTCAAGGCCGAGGAAGCCGCCGCCGAACTGCTCTCCATCGATTATCAGGTGGGGCGCACCGGCGTGATAACTCCAGTGGCCAACCTTTCGCCCGTGCATCTGGCCGGCACCACAGTGAAGCGCGCCACTCTCAACAACGCCGATTTCATCCAGAATCTCGGTCTCCACGAGGGCGACACCGTTTTTATCGAGAAGGGCGGCGAGATTATCCCGAAAATCACCCGTGTGGACGAAGGCTCACGCAAGCCCGGCGCCACACCTATTAAATATATAACACATTGCCCTGTTTGCGGTGCCGGGCTGGTGCGCAATCCCGGCGAGGCTGGTCATTACTGTCCCAATTACACAGCGTGTCCGCCTCAGATCACCGGCAAGATCATCCACTTCACCACGCGCAAGGCCATGGACATCAACTGCGGAGAGGCCACCATCGAACAGCTTTTCAATGCGGGTTTGGCAGCTAATGTCGCAGATTTGTACTCCCTCACAGTCGGCCAGGTGGAGAAGCTGGACCGTTTTGCAAGAAAATCGGCCGAAAACTTCATCGCAAGTCTCGAGAAATCCAAGCAGGTGCCATTCGAGCGCGTGCTCTATGCCCTGGGCATCCGCTACGTGGGAGAGGGCGCCGCAAAGCTTCTCGCCAAGAAGTTCAAGAACATCGACGCGCTGATGCAGGCCGATAAGGAGCTTATTGCCTCCACCGACGAAATTGGAGAGGTTATAGCTAATAGCGTGTATGATTTCATGCGCAATTCCAGCAACCTCCAGATTATCCAGCGACTACGCGACGCCGGACTCCAGTTCGCCGTTCAGGACGATGGCGACGATGCTCCGCTATCAAGCAAACTTGACGGCATGAGCATCATCGTAACAGGATCTTTTGCCACTCCCAAGCGTCGCGAGGAACTCGAGAAAATGGTGGAGCTTAACGGCGGAAAATTGCAGTCTTCGGTCAACAACAAGACAACTTTTGTGGTTGCGGGCGAAAAACCGGGCGCTTCCAAGGTCCAAAAAGCAGAGAAATTGGGCATTCCGATCATCTCCGAGGCCGATTTTCTCGCCAAATTGGAGTAAAGCCGAATATTTTTGTCATTAGCTAATACATTGAATATCAATCTACTGTATCAGCTGATAAAACTCTCTGACAAAAAAAAGAGAAAAAAAAATAAAAAATCCAACTGAAAAGTTTGCAAAATTCATTGAAAATCATTTATTTTGCACTCTATAAAGAATAAAGAAATTTTAGATAAAAAAGGAATTAGAAATGTCACGTATTTGCGAAATTACAGGTAAAAAGGTAATGAGAGGAAACAATGTTTCTCACTCTCATCGTAAGACCAAAAAAGCATTCATGCCAAACCTTCACACCAAGAAGTTCTACCTCGAGGAGGAGAAGCGTTGGGTAACAGTTAAGGTATCAGCCGCTGCTGTACGTTCTATCAGCAAGAACGGTCTCAAGGCTACTCTCGACAAGGCTGTTGAGAAGGGTTTCATGGCTGGTTATTAATCCAAACTTTAACACACTAACAAGTAAAACAAAATGGCAAAGAATAAGAACAGAGTTCAGGTAATCCTTGAGTGCACAGAGCAGAAGGAGTCAGGTGTTCCAGGTATGTCTCGTTACATCACCACAAAGAACAAGAAGAACACCACACAGCGTCTTGAGTTGAAGAAGTACAATCCTTACCTCAAGAAATACACTATTCACCGCGAAATTAAGTAATCAACTTATAAAAATTTTTGAACAATGGCTAAGAAAGTAGTTGCTACCCTCAAGAAAGAAGATGCAAGCGCAGGCTTGACAAAGATCGTTAAGGCTGTTAAGTCTCCTAAGACTGGCGCTTACTGTTTCAAAGAGCAGATCGTTCCTGCTGCTACAGCTAAGGACGCTCTCAAGGAGATCAAGTAATATCGATTAATATTACATCATCCAATATAAAGCACCGACGTTCATTCGTCGGTGCTTTTTTTTCGTCCATCCGAAAAATATTTTGGATTTTTTTCTGTTAAAATTTGTTTGTTTTAATTTCTTTTCATAATTTAGTGTCTGAAAGCGTATTGTAAAGTTTTACAATTAAAGCGCTGATTTACACATATTTATAATTTTTGGCAATGGGTCTTTTCGATTTTTTTTCAAGAAAGGAAAAAAAGCAGAGCCTTGATACTGGCCTGCAGAAAACAAAGGAAAGCGTTTTCAAGAAGATTCAGAGAGCAATTGTCGGCAAAAGCAAGGTAGACGACGAGGTTCTCGATAATCTTGAGGATGCGCTAATCACTTCTGACGTTGGTGTGGATACTACTGTAAAAATCATCAAGCGTCTTGAGGAACGTGTTGCCAGGGACAAATATGTGGGCACAGCGGAACTCAACAGAATCCTGAAGGAAGTGGTGATTTCGCTCCTAAACGAGAACAAGGACAACAATTTCACCGACAGCATTACCACAAAGGACGGTTTGCCATACGTGATTATGGTAGTAGGCGTTAATGGCGCCGGCAAGACTACCACTATCGGCAAGCTCGCCAATCAGTTCAAGGCCGCCGGCAAGAAGGTTTACATCGGTGCAGCCGATACTTTCCGCGCCGCCGCCGTTGAACAGCTCGAAATCTGGGCTCAGCGCGCCGACGTGCCTATCGTAAAGCAGGCTATGGGTGCCGACCCGGCTTCGGTGGCTTTCGATACGCTCAATTCAGCAGTAGCCAACAAGGCCGATGTGGTTTTGATTGATACAGCCGGACGTCTCCACAACAAGGTAAACCTCATGAACGAGCTCTCCAAGATCAAGAGAGTGATGGCTAAGGTAATTCCCGACGCTCCGCACGAGGTGCTCCTCGTACTGGATGGAAGTACAGGCCAGAACGCTTTTGAGCAGGCCAAGCAGTTTACACTCGCTACCGAGGTTTCGGCTCTTGCGCTCACCAAGCTCGACGGCACTGCCAAGGGTGGTGTGGTAATTGGCATCAGCGATCAGTTCAAGATTCCTGTCAAGTACATCGGAGTAGGAGAGAAGGTTACCGACCTCCAGCTCTTCGACAAGGAACAGTTTGTGGATTCGTTGTTCAATTTGGAATAGAAATTTCGCAGCTTTTTTATCTGATAAATAAAAATTTCACACGGATGGATGCTCATTCGTGTGATTTTTTTTACAAGACTATGAAGATTTTTTTAGCACCAATCCAAGGTTTCACAGACTACGTTTTCCGCAATGCCCATCAGGCGGTATACGGCGGTATCGACAAGTATTTCACCCCTTTTATCCGTGTGGAAGGTGGCGCGCTCCGCAAGAAGGATATCAACGATCTGATTTTCAGCACCGAGCCGATTAGCCATGATGTAGAGCTCGTTCCACAGATTATAGCCAACACTGCCGGCGAGGTGGAACTGCTTCTCGATTTCATAACGGAATCCGGCTACAATGCCTGCGACATCAATTTCGGCTGTCCTTTTCCGCAGCAGTCCAAGAAGCACCGTGGATGCGGAATCCTCCAGAATAGGGATATGGTAAGCAATGTATTAGCTGCTATAAAAAACTACCCCGATATTGAGTTCTCGCTGAAAATGCGTCTCGGCTACGACAGTCCCGACGAGTCGCTCGCCGTGGTGGATTTGATAAACGACGCGCCTCTGCGTTTTGTGACCGTTCATCCGAGAATTGGCAAGCAGATGTATAGTGGCAACGTGGACTTGCACGGATTTAGATCGCTATTAGCTGAAATAAAACATCCCGTAATATACAATGGCGACATAATGACGGCCGAAAACGCCAATCAGATAATCGCGGATTTTCCTGAGATTCACGGTATTATGATTGGCCGTGGAATGATAGCCAATCCAGGTTTGGCGGAGGGTATCAAATCCGGAAACTACAAATTGGACAGAAACAAATACTTGAAATTTCTCAGCATGCTGGTGGAGGGCTACAGCGAGCAGTATCAGAATTCCGAGATGATGGTACTCGATAAGATGAAGACTTTCTTCAATTATTCGCCTCTCGACAAGAAGGTTCTCAAGGCCATCCAGAAATCCAGGTCGGTATCCGAGCTTATCGGTAATGTGGCTATTGGCATCAGATAAACAAAAAAGCACATCCCAAAAGGAATGTGCTTTTTTTGTGTGGAGCTGCGGGGGGTCGAACCCCGGTCCGAACATGAGACCACCATGCTTTCTACATGCTTATTCACCTATTGATTTTCGAAGTAGGCCTGAGAGGTGACGCCCTAACATACCCTTATCCTCTAAGATCTCATCCCTTCCTCGAGGCCGGTCGGGACTATTCCGCTTATTGATTGCACCTCCAGATCACTTAGGCCGCGGACAAGGCCGGTGGGAGATGTCTCGTTCCCGGAACTCCTTGTCCAGGAATTAAGCTAATCTACTGTGCTTCAATTAGGCAGCGAGAGCGTATTCGTTAGAATTGCCAGTTATAGT